>CAZMJD010000038.1:0-8878 GCA_964566385.1 uncultured Candidatus Poseidoniales archaeon
AGGACGGCAGTGAATCCCAGAAGTCCGAGCCAGTGGGCTCTGAGTTTAGCCCCCATCTCGTGTAAGTCAGTTTCATGCTCGGTTTCAGGCGGGCTGACGTCTCCGGTGCCAATGAATACCATTCGAGTACCCTCTCGGCTTGTTTCACTTTCTGGATGGATTGGGAAATTGAGTCTGTTCCATTGATCATCTGTGGGACTCCCGTCTCCATTGACACTGTTGCCTGCGACATAGAATCGCGTCAAACCTTCATCGGTTGCTGGGGCGACCCAGTCGAAGGACCAAAGCCTATCTGAATTGCTGTAGGCTGAACCGGCAGAGGTGTGAGTCAATCGCGTCGCATCACCTTCCCAGTTCTGGGTGTTGCCGTCTGCTGGGATGAGTTGACCGAGTGTCGTGCGCATTGAGAATCCAGCAGACTGACTCGTCCCGCCTGCTCCTCGTTCAGGACCCCCAACAATCTGCAGGGTCAGTGTGTACGTCTCGCCTGGTGTGTATGCGTATGGAACTCCGTCAAGTAGTATTGTGACGTCATCACTCGACGCTTCGGCATGACACAGACAGCCGGCCATCGTTACTTCACTGACCTCGCCATTGTAGTCGACCTCCCCGGCGATACCTGCTGAACGTGCCATGGAAACGGGAAGCAGAAGCACCATGAGGGCTAGGAGTCCGACACGTGCAAGCCGCATCCCGCTCAGATGTACCATGATAAGCGCTCAGCCCTCGGAAATAGCCTCAATAAAGGTTTACAGTGAATCCCCCTCATGTTGATGGAGTGGCGCCTGAACACATATGAGCGACCGCAGGATGGAGAATGACATGTCCGACCTTCCCTTCAAGAATACGTATGGCTTGAGTCAGGACCAATTGCAGGCACTTGATGAGGCAGAGGAGGCAATGGAAGTCGGCCGCCTGAATGATGCTGAGAGCCTCTTTCTCGCCATGCTCGAAGAGGACCAAGATTGTGTCCCGGTGCTAGCGAATCTTGGCCATCTGCACGGCCGTCATTTCAGTGAATACGACAAGGCAGTCGAATATTATGATCGAGTTCTAGTACTTGAGCCGGACAACGCATGGGCGCGTGATGAGCGGCGGAAATACAAACGATGGCTGGATTCTGACTGAGTTGGGGCGATGCAACCAGGTTCTATTCTCATCTGTGGCATTGGTGGGGTTGGCGCAGCTTGGGCTACAGCCATGGGCGCAGTGTCTCCCGATATCGTCGATATCTTGGTGATTGATAGTGATCCCGAATCAGAACCTCCTTCCCCAACACAGTGGATTCCTCTCAATCCGAGTCTTGCAGGCGTAGGGACGGCGGGTGTACCGGATCTAGGCCGAATTCACATGGAAGAGCATGTTCCTTTGCTGGATGATCTCCTGGTTGACGTTGACCTGCTCATTCTAGCAGGGGCACTAGGTGGTGGGTCGGCCACTGGTGCCATGTCTGTGATCGCACAACGGGCGAACCGTTCAGGAACACTGACCATCGGGCTTGTTGGATTGCCATTTCCATACCAACCCGAGCGTTTGAACCGAGCTCGTGCTACACTCCCGGAACTTCGTGAAATTCTCGATCTTTGTATTGAGATTCGCCTTGATAGGTTGAGCCAGGTCGGTCATGAGAGGGGACTTGATTGGTTAGATGGAGCTGGGTGGATTCCTGACATGGTGTCCGGTCTATGTGCGACTCTCGCGCGCCAGGGATTGATAAATTTAGATATATCTGATCTTCGCACAATCGTTGCGAGGGGCGAATCTCGTAGCACTTTGATCTGTGCTACAGGTGACGCTGCCGATGTTGACCGTTTGTGGCGCACAGCACTTGAGAGTCCGCTGGAGTCCCTAGTGCCAGGAGAGTGTACAACATGTCTGCTACACATTGAGGGTGGTGCTTGGTTGACAGTGGCACAGCTGGATGCCATCGCGGACCGTTTCACGGATTTCTTAGCAGATGATGCAACAGTGATCCTTGGAGCGCGACTTGATAGAGAATTGGAATCAGAGGCGAGAATCGTAGGTGTGATCAGTTAACTGTTCGTCAGATATCTGTGGTTGAAAGCTCATCCATCTGTATGCGGAATTTATCAATTCCCGAAGCATGTACTGCACACAAGCCGATGGCTGTAACAAGATGGCCTATGCCAAGGGCTTGGATAGGGTTCAGCTCGCCTCCTAACAATCCATTGCTGATGATCGAGATACTCCCTGCATATCCGTAGGCAAAGGCGGTGGCCCAGAATACTGCATTCATGGGTGTGAACAGGTGCATATCGCCCTTTGCTCGATTGGACAGTGCCCACATCGCACTCAGCACGGTGATGATCATGAGGATGACCTCTTCGGCAATTTCAATGATGTCATCACTGCCCAGAATGAATTTGCGATGGAATGAGAATAGATGCCATGCAACGAATCCAAGGACGATGATTGACCAGACTAGAGCACGTCTTTGGCCAGATATATGGGACCCGAGCTCGTTGAGCTGGTCTGTCTGACGCCGAAGAACAAGGTCTGTGATGATTCCACAGGTGATGACGAACGCAAGGCCACTGAACGGAAATGCTCCTTCAGGTCCCATTATTATTGCCTGGAACCATGACAGAGATTCCTTTGTGGGGTCAATCCATGGCTTGACTGAGAAGAACAAGATGTGTAGGATGGTTGCGGTAATCAGGATGATGATGACGACTTGGCGCCGAAATCTGGTTGGATCGAAACCGTTCATACCGATCTCAAGGGGTGCTAGTTTCACGGTCATGGTTTCGGCAGGCACTCGGAAGGCAGTAGCTTGCATCAGTGACCAGACGCAGAACATGATTGCTAGCAGCCATGGGAAGGCGTGCATCGTTGCAGCCGCGTTTAGAACACCATCTCCCGAGATGGAGGCAAGGATTGCACCGGCGATGACGCCTGCAATGATGATTGGCATGAGCAAGGAACCAGCAACCGCAGTCAGAACTCCGGTGCCTCCGGCAACTGGACTGGCCCGAATCATGCGCCCAATACCTTCGTGCTGTGCACCAATTGCAGTCAAAGAATATGCGACTGAGAGTGAGATAAATATCACAGCAGCTGTATCGAGAGACAGGATTCCAATTCGAGTGAACGTGTGGATAAGCACTGATGCTGAAACAACTAGAATCACATGTGCTATTGTTTCACGAGCAAGCAATGTCCCAACAAGATCCCGCAGCGTCATCACATCGGAATCGTGGAGTTCTATGCTGGCGACTTCGGTGTCAGAGGGTTTGTCTCCCTCCGAATCTAGTTCGTCCACAGAGATAGACATGGGAGATTGTATATCACTCTCCCCATGGGTAGTCATGGGTGTGCGACGAAAGAGGTGGCGATGGGTCGCCTGCGGTCCAGACCCTCCGTCAGCTCAGACTGTCCATGACGTGCTCGGTGAGTTGGATCATGGTGTCCTTGGATTGACGCATTCTGAGACCGGTGTAGGGGTCCTCCTTGTGCGGGTGTTGCGTGAGCAATTGGGGGATGCGCTAGCAACCCTTGATTTGGCTGGAGTTCCAACAATGTCAACATCGGGCACCGTTCGAACATTACGACAGCGTCATGCTCTGCCTAGCCAGCGACTTGCTTGGCACACATTTAGTGAAAGTGATATGTCACTAGAAACTGAAGGTGAATGACATAGAAAGGGGTCCTGATAGATGCTCGCGCCGGGATTCGAACCCGGGTCGATGGATCGAGAGTCCATCATGATGGACCTGGCTACACCACGCGAGCGCAACCGCCCGTCTTCCCTTTCGATGATAAATGGGACGGAGAGGAGATTCACTTTCACTTCCACTCCCTGGTGGTTATTCTCTTGATATTGGGTCAGAATCAGTAGATGATGGGAGATATGATGTCCAATGATCCTCGAACCGCCGCCGAAATACATGCTGTGCCTGCTTGGGCATGGCGAGTAGCACCAGCTCGAACAGGCAGGTGCTTGCCAGTACTGATGGGAGTGATCCAATGAGTACTCGCCGAATTCGCTCTGCTGTATGCGACCTCTTGATCAAGAATCAACAAATGAACACCGTCGAGATCTTCGATGAGATTAACATGCGATTTCGTTGGGGTGCCACAATGAGTCAAATCGGAAACGTTCTAGCGAAGGATAAGCGATTTCGCAAGGTAGGACATGTGCGTGGTACCTTTAGAGTGGGACGCTACCAAGTGTGCCTCTGGGAGATGAACCCTGATGCACTAACCGTCACTGCGTGACCGCTGAATTGATGCCTACACTATCTGTGAGGCAGTTATGGTCTGGCGAGATTGGTGGAGACTATGTCGCGGGGGCAACGCGTCAGTAGGATTCGCAGCAGTCTTGATTACGACGTATGCCTCACTTGGCCTCGATGCGGATGTCGACATGCTCGGCGTCATTCTGGTTGGTCTTGGAGTTTCCTTGTTCATGTCGGGTGGCAACGTACTGAATGATCTCATCGATCTGGATTCAGATGTTGTCAATCATCCTGATAGACCTCTCGTAACTGGCGTGCTCACGATCTCAAGTGCACGGGTTGCAGTTCGCCTCCTCTTCCTCTTCTCATTTATTGTCACACTGATTGGGCTACAGCTTCAGGTGAATCACGTAGGCCAGAGTGCATGGTTGGGTATGGTCACTTATGCTCTTGCACTTTTTGGGCAATTCAGTTACGAGGTTGGACCTTGCTACAAACGCAGAGGCCTTCGCGGCAACCTCGTGATCGCCTTGCTACTCGGCATGGTGATGATTCATGCAGTTACTGCAGTAGGACAAGCCGGTCATGCCCGTGCGTGGTTCATGGCAGGTGTAGCCATGGCCTCAAATCTTGGACGTGAAATCATCAAGGATTGCGAGGATCTCTCTGGCGACGTGCAACGTTTGACTCTCCCTAGCCAAATTGGTCTGGAGAGCTCACGTTTGATTGCATATTTCCTCGTTCTTACTTCGATTGTTCTTACTCTTGTGGCCTTTGGTGCCAGTGTATTCCCTCAGTGGGCCTTGTTCGTCATGTTGCCCTCCTTGTTCCTCCTATTCTCGCTCAAACCTTTGTTGGCTCATCAAGCAGATCGCCGGGCTCAGAGACGCTTGCGCTCAGCAATCGTTCTAGGGTTACTTGGATTCCTTGCCGCCGCTTTATTGGAGTCAGTTTGAGGGTTACCACCCTTCGACACCCATGACTTCGCCATAGGTGTCCCAAGCAGCGTCATTCAACAATCGAGTCAGGAGAGATTTTTGTGCATGCAGCCTGTTCTCTGCTTGATCCCATACCCTCGAATGTGGGCCGTCCATGACTTCGTCGCTGACTTCAACTCCTCTGTTTGCTGGTAAGCAATGCAGGAAAATGTGGTCGTCATCGGCACTTGAGCACAAATCTCTCGTAACTGAGTACCCTTCGAAGTCCTGCAGTTTGTTCTTATCATCTTCTTGCCCCATCGAAACAAAGACATCTGTGTAGATGACAGTCGCATCTTCAACAGCCTCTTCTGCTGACGATGAGCGTTTGACCGTTCCTCCGCTCTCCGCCGCGAATGCTTCAGCGTCATTCACGACTGAGGGTAGTGGTTCGTGTCCATCTGGTGTTGCGTAGATTACGTCATGTCCGAGGATAGTAGCTGCTAGCATCAGGTCATGAAGGACATTGTTCCCATCTCCAATCCATGCGATTTTCTGTCGCTCGACTTCAGGGGCGAACTCGTGGATCGTCATCATATCGGCGATGGCCTGACATGGGTGATGGTCATCGCTCAGAGCATTGATGACGGGCACAGTAGATGATTCAGCGAGTTCAGCCACATCGTTGTGGCCGAATCCACGGTGAGTGATCCCTTGGACATAGCGTGATAACACGTTTGCAGTGTCAGCAATGCTCTCCTTATGACCAAGTTGCATCTCGCTGGCACCAAGTGCCATTGGGTGTCCTCCTAGCTGCCTAACACCAACCTCGAAGGAAATTCTCGTTCTGGTCGATGGTTTCTCGTAGATCGATGCAACAGTCATGTCCATCAGAGGTAGAAAATCTCCTGCCTCTGAATCATTCTTCAGGCTCTCGCCCCAACTCAGCAATCTATCGAGGTCTTCTATGAGGTCATCTACTCGGAGGAACTGCTCGGCCATGAACAACGGGTCGGTCTGGGGCACATAGAGGCTTGGTTCCTCTCAGAGGAATTGACCGTCCCAGTCGTCCTTCTCATGATCGAGGTCTCCTGCAGAACCATCCTGTGGGTCGGCTCCAGCTCCGAAGACATCTGTGACGAATGTCATGAGGTCCGCAAGCCCTTCTTCTTCCTCGGACGACAGTGGCTTGAGCCCAGGAGCTATGTCGGATTGCATCAGGTGCCGTAGTTGTTGGATGGCGAATTCGACCCTTGCTCCTCCTGTACGTCCTAGTAATCTTGAACCCTCTGATTCTTCATACAGTGCATCCTCAAGAACATCCAGCCTCTCAGACCACTCTAAGATACGAATCCTCGTTTCCTCGTCGAGCAAGTCTGCCTTTGAGAGAAAATTCGAAGTTGGTATTCCGAGGCGGAAGTGAACGATTGCAGATAACAGCATCTGCGAAACGAATCCTGATGGGCTCTGAGAAAGCATCGGGTCAAACAGATAACACATGGCAGATCGTTCGGGGCCTATGGTTTCAATAAGGTGGGTTGATGCCTCTCGGAAGGCGAACAACTCCACTTGACCTGGTGTATCTACAACAAGCATGTCTCCTGTTAGGCCGTCGAGCGATTCAGCGATGTCACCTGCCTGTGAGGCCACGAGGTCTGCAGCGAGAATCTGTGCCCCGTTTGGGCCCAAGTCATATTCGTGCATCACTTCTGCTAGGATGATCATGTCACGAACATCAAACTCGGGATCGTAGTGCACTCTCTCAGCCCCTGGGTCGAGATTGACAGCGAGCACATCGATCGACCCATACCTGCCCCAGCGCTGCAATGAGCGAACAAGACTGCTCTTGCCTGCTCCTGCTGTTCCAACCACGAAGAGAACGGGTGGCATCGAGGATTCTCCCATCGACATGGATTCACCGCCGAGAGTTGAACGATATAAGCCTGAGCAGTACGCTCGAACCGCTCACAGGGAACCGTTATACAGGCATGTGTCAAGCCAGCACCACATTTGGTGTCACCATGACTGACGAAGGACCTCCACAACCGCCTGCTCCTCCGATGGCCCCTCCGGGTGCTCCGCCTCCCCCTGGTATGCCTCCACCTCCTGGTGCCCCACCTGGTCCGCCTGGACCGCCTCCTGGTGCCCCTCCAGCCCCTCCTGGTGCTCCTCCCGCTCCACCAGATGGTGCCCCCCTAGCCCCTCCTGGTGCCCCTCCTGGTGCTCCTCCAGCTCCTCCAGCTCCTCCAGATGGTGCCCCCCCTGCTCCTCCTGATGCCCCTCCACCTACCGATCTCCTAGGTGGTCCCTCAGCGGATCTGTTAGGGGCGCCACCTTCTGATCCACTCACTCCTCCACCTCCTCCAAGTGGTACACCTTCCGACCAGTTCGGTCTCTCCCCAGCTCCTACGGACGATCCTCTTGGTGCTGCTCCAACCCCTCCCGCTGATGACCTACTAGGGGTATCTTCTGATGCTGCATTGATGCCTCCTCCACCGCCACTAGAGCCTGCCCCTCACGTCCCTCCTGATGAGCCAACTGGGACCTTGGAAGAGTCGTTTGAAGTCACTGCTGGCGATAGTGATCAAGTGATAGAGCATGAATCTTCAACCGATTCAGAGATTATCCATGCTGGTGCCACTCTTCGACGTATCGAAGACGTTGATGCCGTCGAAGGTGATAAGTTCATGGCCGATGTTAGGGAGGTGGACCAATCAACGTTCTCTCCTACGGGAGAACGTTTGAGTCAGGACTTCGCTGGTGAAATAACCCTGAAGAACCCTTCACAACGCGATCGTCTTTGGGATATCGACCTATTCATCGATCAAGTGTCGATGACCTCATTGGAGAGTGATGACGAAGGTTCTCATCATATGGCTCTGCAGGAACTTAAGGCAGGGGAGGACCACAGCACCAGTTACACTGCGACCTGCCCTTCGGTCCTTACAATCACCGAAGTGCTTGATACGCATCCTGAGGCAGTTGAGGAGCCGGTTCAGGTTATGGATGCACGTAGTGAATCAACATCGTGCACACTTGTTCTGACCATCTCCAATCAACATACGCTGAGTGCTAGTGAGATTCTAGTTCAGCGTACGATTCCGCAAGAGTTCACAATGGAATCACCTTCTGAAGAGGGTGCCAAAATCAAGGAACAGCGTTTGACTTGGAACATCGAAAGTCTCAGCCCTGGAGAATCTGCTACCCTCGCACTGACGGGCAGCGTTGCTACGAATTTTGTTGAGCCAGTTCCAACGGGACAGGTGACGATGGAATACAAGGTGAGCACACCCATCTCTGGCATGGCTGTTAGCGAACTCGATGCTTTCTGCCGTGGCTTCGGTGTGATGAATATCGATCAGGCAGATACGCCGAACGAGTGGAATTGTCAAGTCAGATTCCAGAATAAATCGACTTTCGCCATAGATCTGACGAGCTTGCGAGTCTCAAATCAGGAGGATGAATCGATTCTCTTTGAGATTGATGATATCAGCGAGGACGTCCTTCCAGATGGGACTTGGTTGTCAGAAACTAAGCCGGTGAATTCTGTTCAACAGCCTCGCTTCAATCAAGACTTGAATTATACTGCTCTGCCCCGTCTTGCTACAGGGTCGAGTGGCCATGCTAGCATGGAGCAGGCTGCTATCACCGTGCTGGATGGAAAACTCAGCAAGGCGTTCGAGCACCCAGTTCTTCGCTCATTCGTTCAAGAGGAGAACTGTGCTACTCTGACCTTCCGAAACATCGGTTCAGCCATCATAG
>CAZMJD010000038.1:8888-10570 GCA_964566385.1 uncultured Candidatus Poseidoniales archaeon
ATGTGCCAGGTCTTTTCCAAACACCAAACATCGCTGCAGCTAGGGTGACCATCGCAGGTGATGAACTGCCAAGTGATCGCTGGGACGTTCAGGTCTCTGAAGGTCAGCAGATTGAGCAGGAATCTCTCACCATCGGACATCCCGGTTGTCACCTTCATTTTTCGATAGGTTCCTCGACTCCTATCGAACTTCTTCCTGGCCAATCTATGCTCGTGACCTACCCTCTGATGAGTGCAGATCCTGATAAGGCCAATCCAATGATTCCAGCACCCTCTCGTATCGAGTTTGGTGGGTCAGTCCATGGGCCTACATGTAGTCGTGCTAATTTCGACACTCCAATGCTGGAAGTTCGTCATGAACGTCGCAAGTTTACGACGGGAAAGGAAATTTTCCCAGCAGGTCCACCTGGCAATTACGAGGTCTTCCTGATGTATCAGAATCGATCGGAGAATGCGCTGCGTGAATTGGTCGTATCTGATATATGTCCCTCTGGTTTTGAAGTGACTTCTGAACGTTTGACGAGTAGCCTCCGCGGAGATCTTGAGGTCGCTTCAAGCCGCAGTACTTCTGCCGATGGGACCCTCCTTGAATGGAAAATCGAAAGGATGGATCCTGAAGAGCAGGTCGATGTGATTTATGAGATACAAGGAGATCCTGATGTTGAATTCAAGGCTTCAGAAGTTCAGACCGTTGTTGGTGCTGATGCAGGTGAATTCGTCGAAACCATAGGTGGGGACGTGGAGGCTGAAGATGAAGCAGAGGCCTCTCCTTCCGAGTCAACAGATGATGGTGGTGATTCTGCCACCTCTGCATCTGAGTCGGATGATGATGTCCCTGATTCCCAAACCGATGATGTTGTATCAAGTGATTCGGAAACGAATGATGAGGTAGAGGAGGAGGAGGCTTCCGAAGATGCCGAAGCCGATAATCCTCCTCCTTCTGCTGTTGATGATGCATTTGAAGAGGCTCTGGGCTCCCTTGCTTCTATCACACACAGTGCTGATCGAAAGGTTGAGTTGTAGTCCGTTCATCAGAACGACCTGGGTTTCCACCGGGCGAATGGAATGCCCTTGATCTCATTGACAATCAGCACGACTGGCCGCGATAGGTTCCGCAAAGAATCTTGAAGAACTTCGTCATCAACATCCCATCCGCCACCGGCACGAGCATCGAGAACCAACCAAGCAGAATCATTCTCTTCTGAAAGAGCAGAACTGACCCTTGGCCAGCGATCATCGTTCCTTTCGCGGGCGATCCTAGAGGGGATATGGGTTGCCCCTTCGACGATTGGAGGCAGGACGCCGCACCATGCTATAGGTGGTGGCGAAGGATGTGATGTGAAGAAGGCCTCCAAGTCTTCGATGGTCCCTACAACTGGACGATTGCGTGTTGGTATAGGTGAGGTGAGTGTCTCTGATTTTTTGGCACGCCCCTGTACAAGGGCTTGTTCAGAAAAGTCCTCGTGGGCTATCGGGGCAGTATCTTGCACAATCTCACTGTCAGCTTTCTGTATGGTGTCCTTCCATTCACCACTAGTTGAAGTGAGAGGGGAGGCGATATGTTTGGAATTGTCCCCTTGAGTGCTATCGACGAAAATCGGTTGTGAAAGTTCAGGTCCTACTGAGTCTTCTTCACCCAAGTCATAGGAAAGATGTGCATGTTGATCCTGTGTAGTCATGGCG
>CAZMJD010000039.1:0-10539 GCA_964566385.1 uncultured Candidatus Poseidoniales archaeon
GGGTCGATGAGATGGCAGGATATCTGTTGGCTGATGCAGTTCTATTCGAGGGCATCAGTGACATGAGTGTTGAATCAGTCCGAGCGAGGTGGGGAATCTGAGCGCTTCGTCACCCCGTCGGGTCAAGGGCCGCGAGCCAGCAGTCCGCTTATTTTCTGAAGAATATAATCAGGCTCACCTCCATCAACCAGGAGTCGAGCAATTTGATCCTTCGTACCTCATCTCACGTCTTGGTGCCA
Source organism: uncultured Candidatus Poseidoniales archaeon (assembly GCA_964566385.1). Taxonomy (GTDB): domain Archaea; phylum Thermoplasmatota; class Poseidoniia; order Poseidoniales; family CAYMED01; genus CAYMED01. The sequence continues at coordinate 240 of CAZMJD010000039.1, forward strand.
AAATCAACCGCGTCCTTGTCGCAGGTATTCTTGAGCGCCTTGAGCGCCGTTCAAACGACAATGGCATCAGTTATGATGGAGAAATCGTCGATGCGATGGGGCGAAATTACTTCCGCATCGCACATTTCCAACCCGAGCTCCATGATCGAGCAGAACAACTGACACTCCGGTTCGAAGATGGTGAGACCATGTTCGTACTCATGATTGCCAAAGCACGTCATTATGCCAATCCAGAGGATGGTGCTATCTACAATTCGCTGCGGCCGGAAGAGATGGCGGTCATCGATCGCTCACGCTATGTGGAATGGGTCCTGGAGACTGCCGACGCCACCTTGTCGAGAATGGATGAGGTGAATCGAACAAAAGATATCGATGCGACTCCCCAAGCTATGGTGGACGGCGGTATCCCCATGCATCGCGTTCAGCCTCTTCTTGATGCTCGTGCATTCTATGCCGACCATTTTGATGCTGAATCCTATGGCCTCGGCGTTCTTCAAGCCCTCGACGCAGCGGAGGCTGGCGCTCAGTTTGAGAGTTCTGAATCATCAGCTGACGCGGTCTCGACAATAGACCCGGCAGCTCTTCGCAGTCTCATCATCAAGACCATCAAAGACCGAGATACTGGATCTGGTGTCGAGTATAACGATCTGGTCACTGCTTGCCGGCAGGCAGGAGCTGTGCAAGGTGACATCGATGAGATGATGGAAGCTCTAGAGGGTGAAGGAGTGATCTTCGAGCCCGATGGAATCTTCAGATATGCTCTTGTTGATCCGGACGCGGCAGCATGAGAGGTACGCGCAGGCTTCAAGTTGTCAGCACCTCTCCGTGAGATGATACGCATGGGTACTCAGACCTGTTTCATACGTCCAGAGGGCGGCGAGTGGCTTCAGTTGCACGAATGTTCCATCGCCGTTGTGATCAACCGCCGAATGACTCGAACCGTCACACATGGAGGTGAAGGAGATGACCTGATTGATGAGGGGGCGGAGTCCGCAGTATATACGGTGACGGGGGAAATCGAACTCGATGATTACAAGAAGGTGCTTGAGATATTCCGTGGCGGACAACCCTTCTTCCACGAACCTTACGAGGAGAAGGAGATGAAGGTCGTCTTCAGTAAACTCACATTCGATGGTGGTTCTGGCCAGTATACATTCGAACTCATTGAGGATATTCGCTGATTGGTGTTAACATGGTCCTAGCTGAGGAACGAGATCTTCTCTATGCTCTCAGAACCTTGGAGGTCATGATGTCATCTGGCATTGGTCTTGAGGCAGCACTTCTCAATCTGTCACAAGGTGGTTATGGTAAGATCAGTCAGGATTTCGCAGCGATGCTCGCAGCAGCTGCCAAAGGCAAGGAGCTTGCAGAGGAGATCAAGCGCGGTATGCAGAAAACGAAATCGAAGCCGTATCGCCGATTTTTGACCACGTTGCACAACAACATCACTCGAAACACCGACGTAGTCGATGATCTGAAGAAACAAGGTGACTCTGAGGAGGAAAGCCGAACAGACAAGGTAGAGAAATACATCGAGGAATTGTCGGGACTTCCAGAGACTATTTTGACGATTGGAATGACTTCTCCACTGATTCTGTCCATCCTCGGCCTGTTCCCACAACTGATGGGTGATCTGACGATCGTCGACATGCCACCTACTTCCACAATTATGTCGGTCGTTTACGGCGGCCTAGTCCTGACAATTATCGGGATGGCAATGATCGGTCTGAAAGCGCACACGAAGGACCCGGGATTGTGAGGTGATCAAATGAGTCTGCTCATCGATATGCTGGAATTCATCGGGGACTATCCCTCGATCAAGTTCTTCCTTCCGATCGCCCTTGCCTCACTCGGAGGTGCAATCCCTCTTTCTATCGCTCGAAAGCGACGCCGTGCAATTGAACGTGCTTTGCCTGAGATGCTTGAGTCCATGGCGCAGACCGTTGGTGCGAATCAGTCAGTTCAGGAAGCCTTCTCAGGCTATGCAGAGAATTCGTCAGGGCCTTTATCAGAACTCGCTAAACAGGCAGTGAACGATGCGCGTCAGACTACATTTGACAGTGCGATCATCCAACTCGCAGTGAATTCACGCTCTTCCCATGTCCAGAGGATGACGACGATTCTGACTACTGCCATCGATCAGGATGCACCGTTGAAGGATCTTCTTGACCGAATGGCCGAAGGGTATGCCCGGCAGAACGAACTCATGGACCAGCGTGAATCGGCTATGACGGGTGCTTCAGTCATGATGAAAATCATGGTGGGCGTTCTTCTGCCTGCCATTATTGCTACCGTCACAGGGCTCTTTGCCCCTCCTGCCTCTGGTATTAACGTCGCCGCGCTCAACGCGGCCATTGCCACATTCCTTGGTGCTGCAACAGGTGTATCCGTCGCCATCGGTGGTCGTATGCTCGGCCGCTTCAATGAGGTGGTCTGGCAGGTACCGATGTGGACCATCATCTCGATGATGCTCTACAGCGTGCTGTACATTGGCATCGGGGCAACAATGGGAGGAGGAATTTGATGAGTGACATGAATATCATCGATCAGTATGGACGAGTGACGATTTACGAAGAACCAGGGCATCCAAGTCCCATCTATCAGGTAGAAGGAGACATTGAGCCTAATCCCTATGGTAAACTCAAGGCATTGCTCGACGATGATAATCTGGAAGAAGTGATGTATAACGGTGGAACTCAATGCGTGAAGATCGCTCATCGTGAGCATGACATGTGCCGCACGAACATCTGGGTCGATGATGAGGAAGGGTTACAGGTTGCTAAGAATATTGCAGCTTTCACTGCAGTTCCTCTAGGAAACGGACCAGGAATGGTTCCTATCTTCGATGGTCGTCTTCCTGATGGCTCTCGTGTCAATGGAACCATCCCTCCTGTGTCTCCCGATGGACCTACTTTGACGATCAGGAAGTTCCAGGAGGACCCTTTGACGATCATTAACCTCATCAAATTCGGTTCCATGTCAACGAAACTGGCAGCCACACTCTGGTGCTATGTTGAGGGGCTTGGATCAAAGCCGGCGAATTTCGTCATAGCGGGCGGAACTGGTTCTGGAAAGACGACGACTCTCAACTGTCTTGGCATGTTCATTCCTTGGAATGAGCGGGTTCTATCTGTCGAAGATACTGCTGAGTTGCAGATTTACCACGATCACTGGCTTCGTATGGAAACAAGGGCGGCCGCTCCGGATGGAACGACCGAGATTGACATGAATGATTGTCTGAAGTCAAGCCTGCGTATGCGACCAGACCGCGTCATCGTCGGTGAGGTCCGAGGACCTGAATGTGCGACTCTGCTGATGGCCATGAACACAGGGCACGACGGTTCGTTCGGTAGCTTGCACGCAAACACTGCGGCAGAATGCGTGAATCGAATGATCAATCCGCCGATGCTTGTTCCAACAATCATGCTGAGCGCTTTGGACATGATTATCATCCAAGCTCGGCTTCACCACGGAGGACGAACTGTCAGAAAGATCACCGAAATCGCTGAGATTGCTGGAATGGAGGGTGACAAACCCCGTTTGAACACGATCTGGAAGTTCGATCCACAGAGTGGTGAGATTCTACCAACCGGTGTGCCGAGCAAGCTGCGCGAGATCATCTGCAAAGCAGCAGGTCTCTCACCCGCTGATTTTGATCGCCAGGTCGACGAGCGAGATAGAATTCTCTCTGACCTTGTCGAGCGGGATATCTCAAGCATTGCTCAGGTCACGCGGGTCTTGCAGGCGTACCACACGGCTCAGTGATTGTCATCGTTGCCTTGCAGGCGTCGCATGAGCCGATCTGCAGAATCGAGTTTTGTACGCAGTCTAGACATGGTCTCTGATTGCTCGTGTAACTTCGCTTCTTTCTCGAATTGGCTATCTTCGATTACTTCCTCTTCGTTATCTCCAGCCATCTTATCTGCCAACTGGTTGAGATGATTGACAACTTGCGCTAACTGCCTTTCATCAACGGTCAACCCAGTTGGTAGGCGTGGCGCGTCATCTGTTGTGATGTAGCCTAGTTCAAGGGCGAGTACTCCCGCGGCTGCGAGTATCCTCGGCCGAAGTTCTGGTGTGTTGATCGCGTATCCTTTTCGTTCAAGCATCCTGACGACATTAGATTGGGCGCGGTGGTCGAAACCAGCCTTTGATCGCCGAATCACGACTTCAATGAGTTGCTCTAATCCTTCGATGTGTTCACTCAATCGTGTGATGATGTCGACGCTTTCGGCGGTCAATCGCGCCTGGTCGAACCTGAGTGCCTCAATCGCTTGCCTTCTTCGTTCACGAACAGGATCGATGTCTGCTTCTCTGAGCATGAGTGAAGTATGAATTTCAAAGACTCCGTGGAATCGTCCAGCAATCACGGATAAGTCGAGGTCAAGTCGCAGAACGTCTCTTGCTAATCTTTCGCTCTCTATACGCGCTCTGACAAGGTCGCCTTCAGCAGATTCTACTTCCCTTTCAATGAGCTCGACCAGCTCCTTGCGCTTGGAATCAAAGCGCTTTATCGCTTCTCTCTCGCGCCATGAACCAGCCTCTCTGCCACCTGCTTGCTCTTCTTCGCTGCGTAGAGTGATACAGGATACAAGGATGTCTTTGAGAGCCTGTCTCCCAGCACCGCTCAGCGCTAAGATGCCGAATTCCTCGCACCTCTCATAAAATCGGTCACGGTCCGCTAGGACTTCGATGTCGAAAGGTTCTGCGAGAAGGTCACGTGCAATCACGATAACTTCGGCCTTGCGTGCTTCAATCTTGTCGAGTTCGACGAGAACTTCTGCTGGCAGAGCTCTCGCATCTGCTTCCTCAAGTAATCTACTCGCTCTCTTGCGGTCAGCAGCTTCAGCAAGCCACATTTCGACCGCAGCAGAGACTCGTGGGTGGTCTACGAGGATGCCGCTCGATGCCAGTTCGGTGCGTAACCGTGCTTCGTCGCTGAATTTCCATGATTCACCATGTTGATCGACGAAAGTTTCGATCCTAGTTCTGAGTCTTGTCTGTAGTTCTTGTGTGATGAACTGGTCAAGTGCCAATGAGGTGGACATGCTGGGAATTGTCAATGGTTCGTCAACCGTCATCTCCTTGGATGGGGGGTCGGGTTCTTCCACTTCCTCGTCGTCCAGCACTCTAATGTCTACGTCTGTAGAAATCACTTCCTCTTCAGGGCCCTCTTCTACATCAGGTTCGGGTTCGGGGGGTAGTACGGCTCTTGGGATGGGTGGGCGTGGTACGCTCCAATCCTCTCCTTTGCTTGCCCTGCGCTTCAGTGTACGCTTAATCTGACCCCACCCTTTCTCATGTTGGGCAAGAGTTCCGATGATGCTTCGTTCCAATGACGTGCGCTCATCGGACGCATCGAAGCCTAGTCCTGCGGCCAGTATCATGATGTTCTCGTCTGAGAGATTGTATACGGAATCTATGCTGAGTTCACGACGGTCATGATGGATGTGTAGGTAGAGCCGCTGCTGCTTGTTGCTCTTGGAGCCAGATGATTTGATGCCGAAAGCACGGCAAAGGTCTGCGAGTTGGGCATTAGTGCTGGACTTGAGGCCATCTGTGCTCAGATCCCATGAATCAAGTACCAATGTGGCAATCAAGCGGGCTCGTAGGAACTCGACTGCACCGCTGTTGTCAACATCGTGCTCCTTTGCAATCTGACGCAGTTCCTCAAGCCTAGCGCCATACAACGAACCAAGTTCGATGGACGTCTCGTTGGCCATCATGTCCTCTCGTTCACGGCTGCCTCATATCTTTTCGCCCCAATTTAGGGTAGAGGAAGTGGTTCCTAGCCTGACGCGGTATCTTCAAACAATCACCTCTTCCTTCGATTTGCCATGGCCACTCGGTCATCTCGGGCCAAGCGCTCGGCGAAACAGGCCCACAAGGACCTTGAGCATGCTCTTTATGACATGAAGAAGATCATGGAGCGTCTTCATCAAGATGCATTGAAAGCATTTGAACGCCGAGCAGACCACCTCACCACATCTGCCCTCAAACATATTCAACATGTTGAGGATGGCGAGGAGGGTCTCGTTGCCCTGCAGAAGAGAATCAGCCGCCTATCCAAGGAAATGGAGGCTGGTCAGAATGATCGTTCCATGGTTGCCGCGGCTGTTCAGGATGTTCTCGCAGATGTCTCACATCAGGAAGAGGAACACGACCGGATCAAGCGGGATTCTATGAGAGAGCAAGATGCAGGTTCCAATATGACTCAGATTCTCAAAGCCCAGATCGCGGAATTGTTGAAGGAGTTAGAATATATCGAGGAGCGCCTGTATGAAATCGATCAGCAATATTGCCGACTTGTTGACATGGGACGGCCTGAGGTGCTCACAGATATCCTTGGTAAAGTCTCTGAGCTTGGTCTGCGTGAATTGATTGAAGAATACGAACATGAGCAGAACGTTGCGAACACTGACTCACCATCTGAAGAGCAACTTAAGGGCCAGCTTGAGTCGGCCCTCGCAGAAATAGATGAGGGTCCTTCAGAAGATGATGGGTCCAACTGATTCGTCATCGTTATTATTGTCATTCATCCATACTTTTTGTGCTTCTTTCCACTCCACGACGAGGCGACGGGCAAGGAAACGTGCATCGTCGGCAGGTCCTATCCTCGAGACCGCTAGACTCCGCCTTCCACCTTTGCCAATCCATTCGATTCCCATTCGGATTCTCAGGCCTCCCTTCCCCCCTCTTCTTTTTCTTCTCAAATCGCCTTCTGGTGTGACATATTCGTCTTTGATTACAGGATCTTCACTATGCTTCAGCAGCGAACCAGTTCGAACCCATTGTGCGTGTACGGAGGTGTGTTGGGCCAATGTTTCATCGACGCCTTCCAAAAGAATCGATTCTAATTTCCATGCCTCGAGTGCGAGCCCATCGCACCAATCTGGGACATACGATTCAGGAAATCCCTTTCTGCATACGAATAGGACTTGGCCCGAGAATGGTGCTGGAGGAAAATGTCCATCCTTGTGTTTGCCAAGGGGGAGATCGAGACGCTGGCGCCGACGTGAACCACCTGCAATCTCAAAGGTGACTCTGTCACACACTACGGCGTGTACCATCTTCTCGTCCTTTCTCTTCAGGCACCAATCAATGACATCTTGCTCCTCACTTGGTTCTTCAAGTCCCTCCCGCGCGGCGAAGTCAGCAGCGGTTCGAATCGAGAGATCGGCTCGGTAGCGTCTGATCTGTCGTTTAATCAAGGCGTCTTCACATAGGATCAATGATTTATGAGGTAGGTAATCTAGAAAATCGTCGCTGATCATGACTGCTCCTTCACCTGCCCGCTCCATCGCTGAGATTACAGCGATACCTTCTGGCAATTCTGCAGGGAGTTCGGCAGCGAGCAGCAGAACAGCATCGCCTTGCATGTCTAGGAGGTCATCAATCGCCTCCTCGACTGATGGATTCATGGTGACGGCGCGTTCGGAATCTAGTCTTCTCATCCGCTCTTCGATCCAGATTCTGGCTGTGCCGGCGGCTCGGACGTCTAGAACCGGGTCCTCCATGTGCCTCGCCGTCAGGTACGCCTGAACCATGATTCATAAACACCCCTTGTGAGGGGGGGATGTGCTGGAGTTGGGTGGCCCTCATGCAACGCGCCTGAGAGCGCTGGTAGAGAAGGTCAATGAAGGGCTACAAACTCATCTTGACGCCGTTGGTGACGTGGGTCATGGCAGGGCCGTCGATCTTGCTCGACACGTTCTGCTGGCCGGTGGCAAGCGTCTGCGGCCCGTGATTGGTATCTTGGTGTACGAACTCATGGGAGGTCGGGACCTCGATCAGATCATGCCCGTCGCTCTTTCATTCGAATTCATCCATACTGCTACATTGGTACACGATGATATCAATGACAATGCCAAACTCAGGAGAGGAGTTCCAACCCTTCACGAGCGATTCACCTCAGCTGAAGCCATCATTGCAGGTGATTTTCTCTTCGTACAAGGATTCCAACTTGCTGCACCGCTTGACTCGGCTCTTGTTGATGTGATCAGTAGTTCCTGTGTGAACATGGTTTCAGCAGAATTGGCACAGATCGATAATCGTGGCGATGTGGATGTGGGTTACGTAGATCAGCACGCCATCATTCGTGGCAAGACAGCAGGACTGTTCGCTGGCTGTTGTCAGGCAGCAGGGCATCTTGCCGGGGCGTCAGAAGATCAGAAGGATGTGCTCTATTCGATGGGCGAGGAGATTGGCATCGCTTTCCAACTGGTGGACGACCTTCTTGATTTACGGGGAGACCAGATGAAAGGAAAGGGAGTCTGCATGGACCAATTCGAAGGTAAATTTACCCTGCCGGTTCTCCATGCAATCGACCATCTTGAAGGTGAGGATCATGCAAAGTTCCTTCAGTACATCCAGAATTTCCATGAGCGGCATATCGAAGAGACTCTCTCACTCATCGAACGTTCAGGCGGATTCAGGAGGACCGAAGAAGAGGTCATGAGGCGCTTGGATGTTGCAGGCTCCATGCTGGTTGATATCGCTCCTGAATCCGAGTCGAGAGACCAACTCATCCACCTTCTCTCGGAACTTGCTGTTCGAAGGTCCTGAGCATGCCATCATCGCTTGATGTCGAACGCCGTCAGGTCATTGTCATTGGTGGTGGGCCAGCAGGTAGTACGGCTGCTCGATATCTCGCAGAAGCAGGGGTGGACGTTCTTGTCATAGATGGGCGTGACCCTATTGGCACACCACTCCAATGTGGTGAACTCGTCCCAAGCAATGACGAAATGCGCCGTTTATGTCCTGATGTTCCTGACATCGATGAACTGATATCCACACCCGATGAAGCAATCTCTCGGCGCGTCGATGCGTTGCACCTAGTCCCTCCTTCTGGTCGCCCCCTCAGGTTCCGATTCGAAGGCGTCATCCTCGACAGGGTGGCTCATGATAGGGCACTTGTCGAACGAGCGAAGATGAGTGGCGCGGAGTACCTAGTTGGTCAGAGAGTTGTCACCATTGATGATCACGAGGTGGTCTTGCGGGATGGGACGAGGTATGCTGGAGAAATTCTCGTTGGGGCGGGTGGCCATCAAGATCCTATCCGCCGTTCACAGTGGGATGAACAATCATTGAACATTCCTGTGAAGTTCGTTCTCATGGAAGGTGACTTTCCGGATGTTGTTGAACTGCACTTCGGTTCGATGGCGCCGGGAGGTTATGCTTGGGTGATTCCCAAGGCGGACGGTGCTAACATAGGTCTTGGAATCCAGAAGCGATTTGCCAAGAGGGGTGGTCTCAATCGTTATGCAGAGGAATTCATTGGCAGATATTCGGGTCAAGTTACGTTTCGTGGCGCGGGTTCTCTTCCAATGTCAGGTACTGTCTCATCCTTTGTGAAGGAACATTACGTGCTCGTCGGCGATGCTGCGGGCATGGTGCTTCCATCAAATGGGGCGGGCATCACGATTGCTATGATTGGTGGTCGTATCGCTGGCCAGGTCATAGCAGAACATCTAGTGGAAGGGACCCCTCTAGTGGAATTCGAAGCTAGGTGGCGCAAACAGATGGGCAAGATCATGCGCAACTCCAAGCGTTCATTTGGTCTAGGGAGTATCATGTTTCGCTCACCTGACTGGATGGTCAACCTTGGCTTCAATCGCCTGACAAAGTCCTTCATCTGGAGGGGTGTCACCTGTAGAAAGGTCTTCTTCGTGTTGTAGACGCTGGCGTGAGTCGTAGTCAGAATCATAAACCGTATTCTTAACACATAGTACTATGTTAACGCAATACGGTCTTCTCCAAGCCCGGGTTGTTAGGAGACAGTCTCTCGCTGTGCGGCATCATGATAAATCCGTTATGCGAGCAGTCTTTGAAAGGTGTTCAAATGAGTAAGGTCGACATCCTCGTTGAAGTGAAGAAAGCTGAGACGGCTGCCGCAAAAACGATCAAAAAGGCAGAAGACAAAGCGCAGTCGCTTATTTCTGAAGCTAGGGCCAAAGCCTCTGGAATGATCACTGAGTCGCGTGCTGCTGGTCAGAGCACTGCCCAAGCAATCATTGATGCAGCTAAAGAAGCCGCAGGAAAAGAAGCTGAAAAGGTCAGCGCAGAAGGCGATGGCCAGATTGCTACCATCAAAGAAGGCGGTGCAGAACGCCGTAGTGCTGCGGTTGAATTAGTGATGGCCTCGTTCATGGCGGACTGAGTGAGCATAGGAGGGGTTGCGATGTCTGGATTAACCACGGCCGAGATGTCCCGCATCTTGGTAGCAGGTACGTCCGATGAATTGACCCCTACTCTTGACTTGGCCGCTCGATTGAGGTCCATCCATTTCATTGATCACGAT
>CAZMJD010000040.1:0-10535 GCA_964566385.1 uncultured Candidatus Poseidoniales archaeon
CATACCCTTCGATGTCGGTAGAGATTCATTGGAAGCTACAAGGTTCCCTTAGATCTGAGTGGAATAACCAATCTACAGTACCCTTCACTGCCATTAGAGCGGGTGATCAATGGGAAGTGACGGTCACGCCATATGATCGCGATGGCGAAGGGGCAGGCACCCCCTTCATCAGTGAGTGTAACAGTTGGTTCCTCGAACACCGCCCCAGTCGTCAGTGATGTGGCAATCACCCCTGATGAACCACGAACTGGCGACGATCTCGATGTATCCTGGGAGTTCTTTGATGATGATCAGGACGTGGTCGATCAGTGCACTATCGAGTGGATTCGCAATACTGTGCATGAGATCACCTATGATGGCCTTGACCCGCTTCCAGCATCGGCAACCACCAGAGATGAATCGTGGGCTGTCCGAGTTTCTTGTAGCGATGGGGAAGTTTTCTCACAGGCTGTGATCTCGAGTGCTATCAGTATCAATGACACTGCACCAACAGTATCTGCTGCCACTCTCAGCCCTGCACAACCGTCTTCCTCGGATGACATTATTCTGGTATGGCAAGGAGATGATATCGATGATGATCTAGTCACTGGAGCCTCAGTAACTTGGTTCAAGGATGCTGAAGAGGTACCTTCTCTTGAGAATATGACAACTCTCTCTTCTATCTATACTACCCGTGGTGATGAGTGGCATGCTTCGGTTCAGGCATGGGCAGATGGGAAAGCTGGTGCCCCCTTCTTGACCTCAAGCATTACGATTCTCAACAGCCCACCTTCGTCATCTCTCCTTGCTATTTCTCCAACCCAGCCTACGGCTGCATCTGACCTGACTCTGGATTTAACCACGGTGGATACGGATGACGACACCGTGACAATCGCCTCAGTTCGTTGGATGAGGGATGGATTTGAAATTTCAGAACTTGCTGATGAGACATCTGCTCCAGCACGGCTTCTGGCACCGGGTCAGACTTGGGTAGTTCATGTGACGCTGAGCGATGGTATGTCCACGACCTCTGAATTCAGTAGCGCAGAAGTAGTGGTTGGTAACATCCCTCCAGTCGCTGTAATCACCACTCCCGGCGAACCCAAGGCTGGCCTGCCTATCGTGCTGGACGGCTCGAACTCGTCAGATAGTGATGGTCGCATAACGGCGTATTTTTGGACGGTTGATGATCAATCCACGACGGGTTCTGTCTCCTCGATCATTCTGCCTGCCGGAACACATGAAGTCAATCTGACAGTACTGGATGATGTTGGCGGCCGCCATTCGGCCGTGATCACTCTTGTGGTTGGACAATTTCCAGCAGTCAGTGGGTTGACTGCAGTCATTGAAGGTGGCATGGTGGTTCTGACCTGGACGCCGGCATCAGGAAATCCTGACGTTGCAATCTATCGTACATCGGAAGGAGGGGGAATTGCAGGAACTGATGCTATTGGTACAACCAATGAATCGTCATGGTCCGAACCCGTTCACACCATTGGTCAACACACGTATGTCGTGGTTGTCGTTGTTGATGGACAGAGTGCAGGCAATGGTGTTCTGGTCACGGTTGAGATTACTCAAGCCCATAGTGCTGCATCGTCAGCAGAGGCCGCTACCATCGAAGATGATAATGGTCTGCAGTGGCTGATGTACGTCTTCGCGATTCTCGCTCTGCTCGCAGTCATTCTGGTGATTCTATTGCCAAGACTCCGTGAATCTGGGGATGTTCCTGTGGCTGAGCCCTCTTCGACGACTCATGTCGTTCCATCTTGGGAACATCTCCCCACAGGTGGATCTTACGACCAGAGTGGTCCTGTCTTGGTGTATGCCATTCCAGATGGATCACGTTGGGAACAGCAGTCTGATGGAACATGGCGGAGATTGTGAGGTGTTGAGATGATGGTACATTCTGGCAGAGTGGTGATTCTCATCCTTTGCCTGCTGTGCCTCACTGTACCTGGTTCTGCACGCCCCGGTGGGGAAGGGGATGCCGATCAGGACCTTGCATGTGGAGGCTCATGTCATGGAGACTCTGGCCTTCGCTCGCCCACATCATCCCACATAGCGATCAGTGTTGAGTCGAGTCGAACCTTTGCTGGTGAACCCCTGACCATCACGGTCACAATCAGTGAACTCGAACCATCTGCACGAGGTCTAGTTGGCATCATGCTCCTGTCAAGTCTTGATGGCGCCCGTGACCATCCTGAAGATGCAGGTTGGTCCATCCAACAGGATCCTAATGGGGGTGCTCGTAACTATGTCGAGGCTGTAGCTCCACCAGATGGTGTAGTCAGCAAAGATTGGGTTCTCATTCCTCCTTCTGTATTGGGTAACCACACTTTGTATGCTTCAATCCATCATGGTGCAGATCCTAATCCGGATGAACAGGCTTTCCAAGGTATCAATTCGACTGGATTATCACTCCTCATTGAAGAGATGCCTGAGAACATGCCTCGTCTCTCTTCTTCCTTCAATCCCCCCTTGACCCGTGATGTAGGGGTGGTGACTAATCTCTCACTTTCGGCCGAGAATGTGGATAGCATGGTCATAGAATGGCGACTTTCAAGCGGTGGTCCTGTGAATGTGATTCAAGCCAATCGTGGAGTGAATGGCGTATTCGTCGCAGACCTTCCCGCACTTGAGGCTGAAGGTTCGATTGAATGGCGAGCTGCATTGACAGGTCAGGGGATGACGCGTACCACACCGTGGTATTCTCTGTCGACCGAACCCCCCCTTGTACTTGCAGATGCTCTAGGTGTCCGCCTTCAGTCCGCAGGCCTTGCACTGTTGATTCTCGGTTTTTCTATCGCCCTTCAGCGCCGTTTCACCTTATCATCCCGAGAAGGACCCCCCCCTCCTCCGGGTCATTCGTCGTTGGAGCATGCTGGGATGGACTCAGGAGAGGGAATTGGCGGTCACGACCCATTGCAAGGGGTGGATAACTGATGGTTGAATGGGCGACGATTCATGCAGCATCGACTGCTCTGGTCATTGGCCCAATGGTGCTCGCAGCGCTGTGCACTGCGCTGCGCACCCTCATTGTATTCGGTTGGTGGCCGCCGAATGACCGCTTGAATTCACCCCGTCTTGCCCAAGCCTTCGATCATGCAGCGATTATGGGTTTGATCATTGGTCTGATATCGATACCTGTAGTGGTCCTCACGGGCACGCTATCTTCTCCTCACGGTGGGATGGGCTCGGCCACGACCGTATCGAAGACCCTCCTCTCTGGCGTCCTGATAGGTGCAGCTCTTGGTGGACTGCACGGGCGAATCACTTCGGGGGATGCGCTTTGGTCATCGAGGGTTACAGCATCTCTGCAGTGCGGTCTAGTTGGTCTCAGTGCTTTGATTGTGCTCGAACTTGGTTCGCTTGGAGGTATGATTAGCCGTGGTGAGACCGTTCTAGATCTGGTGCCTCTTGTCGAACCGATGGACAGTGCCGCGCCACTTGGGCTAGGTGGAGGTTTTCTCCTCTTTCTTATCGGCCTGACGACTCTTTCTCTTGCTTGGTTCGTTGTCCCTCGCCCAAGGGATGAGTCATGATGAATTCCAAGACCCTCTAGAACAGGTCCTCGTCCTCGCTTGCGACGTGTTCGTAATCGCCCTTTGTCGGGTCATCAATGGGCTTTTCTTCTGAGGCTTCTTTCTCATCGGCTTCTGCGGCCTTCTCCTCTTGCCCTTCGGTGTCTTCCTCTCCCTCTTCTTTTTCTTCTTCAGGAACCTCATCTTCAGACTCTTCCCCGTCTTCTTCCTCTTCTTGGTCATTGATTCCAGCAGCGAGGCTTCGTTGTCGTTCTTCCCTGACCTGTTTCTCGAGGTTCCGGTGCCGCAGCCTCTCAACTTGGAGATACATGTACATCCCATCGTGCTCTAGTAGAGGTGAATCTGCAATCAAGGTCACATCGAGCCAATCTCCTTCATCGACAAGATATTCTGCAAGGGGTTCGAAATTGAGGTCTGAACGTCGTATCTGGGTGTAATGCATAGCATCCCCCATCCTGTGTTCGACTCCTGAGAAATGACAGTAGAATTCCTTGGTACCTATGCCTTCTCTGACTTGGTCGAACAGCTCAGCATAATCTTCCGATGTTCTCAATCGTCCGTGTCCTCGAGCATGTATATGGCCGAAATTCAGGACTGGTACAGTACCTGGGACATGATTAACCACTTCGATGACTTCTTCGATACTACCCCAGAGATTCTGTCTCCCACTGGTCTCAATACCAATCTTCATCGGTTCACGCTCTTCCAACCAAGGGAAGACTTCCAGATCGACATCTTCCTTCCATATCTGATTGACTCGCTCGACCACGCCCGCAAAGACCGAGGCGACCATTTCGTTGGCAGCCTTGCCTCTACCGAGTTCCCCATAGGGGCCGACATGACAGGTGATGTGGTGTGCGTTGAGCACTTTACCTGCCTGAAGACTTGCTTCTAACTTTGCCATCGTTCTCATTCTGGCTCGCCGATCGCCTAACACCTCAGCATAGTATGGTCCGTGAATATTCATCTCGAATTCTGTTTTCCACGAGAGTAGCCCGGCCTGCCAGTACTGATCGAAGTGCTGAGGAGTGATTGCACGAACCGTCTGAATCTCCATCGTGTCGAGGCCCAGACTGGTGATGTCGTCCATCCCATCAACGATTGTTCTACCCTTGCATGAAAGCGGTACTCCCGCTGGTCCGAACCTCACTGGCATGCCTGAACACCCCCCCCGGCCAACGTCGCATGGGGGGGGTCTGTATGAACATGTCCTGTAATCGGACATAGGATGCGAAACATTTAGCGTACCATAAATCTAGCATGGATTCGATATGGGTGAGCGTAGAGGGCGACCTGCCGCCATCGTTTGTGGGATGTTAGCCGCTCTTCTGTTCATGGGTCCAGCGGGAGCTTCTGAAATTGACAGCACGATTCCTGCAAGTCGAGCCGAAGGGCAATTTTACCTCAGCGAGGGGATGGGTCCTCTTCCTGCCTCCCATCCTTACGGCGGTGTAGGACATGCTCAGAATACCACATGGGGTTCGGTCGGTGAACCCCTACTCAGGCTTCTTCCACGTTTCAGTACGCCGAATGGAACAGAACTCTCCTTTCATGGTATTGACAGTGTGCCGGAGGTACGTGAGATCTCGAATGCGGTCTGCCATGAGGATGAGCCTATCGTTGACCCCATGGGCCTCTCAGCCTTCAACTGGGTTTGGGGTCAGTTCATCACCCATGATATTGATCTGACAACGACTCAGAATGGTCGGTCTCCTGGAACATCTGCCGAATCAGCATACTACAATATTCCCGTTGATGATATTTGGATGAATCCTGATGGGCAGGAGGAATTCGCTCTCAGGATGTTCCGTTCAGTGTTCATTCCAGACACCGGCACGTCAAGTGAGAATCCACGTCAGCATCCGAACAACATCACTGCTTGGATCGACGGTGGTGTGATCTATGGCGATGATGTTCATCGTGCGAACTGGTTACGTGAATTCGATGGTGGACGCCTCAAATCAACACCTTCCACAACAGGTGATCTGCTGCCAATTGCAAACTACTCGGTTGAACCGAACGCACCGAGGATGTCGTTTGCGGGTTTCAACTCACAGACGCCATACATAGCGGGGGACATCAGAGCTCAGGAACACATTGCTCTGATGGCGATGCATTCATTGTTCGTTAGGGAACATAACCGGTTGGCTACTCTTCTAGCCGACGCAAATCCTTCTTGGACTGATGAGCAGCTCTATCAGACCGCGAGGGCCATTGTGATTGCTGAGGTACAGGTCATCACCTACGAGGAATATCTTCCATCACTCGGTGTTGTCATCGACCCATGGGCCGGATATCGTCCAGAGGTCTCACCAAGTGTTTCGAATGCCTTTGCCACCGTAGCTTTCAGAGCGGGACATTCACAGATCGGCAGCACGATTCTGAGGCTCGATGAAGACCGACTGGTGATTCCTCAAGGAAATCAGAATCTGTTCAAAGGCTTCTTCGCGTTGGAGGACATCGAGCAGGATGGTGGTCTCGACCCCGTTTTGAGAGGCCTTGCTTACGAAGTGCAGCCTGCTACTGACCCCGGTTACGTCAATGACCTGCGCAACTTCATGTTCGGCAGCCCAGGATTGGGAGGGCAGGATATGTGTGCCATCGATATCTTGCGAGGTCGTGACCATGGCGTTCCTCCTTATGCTGATTACAGGACCTCATCGATTGTTGGCCTTGAGCCGGCATTGAATTGGACTGACATCACTCAGAATCAGACACGTGTGTCTCAACTCTCTTCGACCTACGACAATATTTCACATGTTGATGCCCTTGTTGGCATGCTCATGGAGGATCATCTCCCCAACTCGTCGTTCGGTCCATCCCTTGCAGCGATCTGGAAGGACCAGTTCCAGCGTATTCGTGATGCTGACCCGTCTTTCTACCTCGCGAATGATGACCTCGAACCGATCCTCAACGAATTGAACGGCACACGTTTGTCCGACATCATCCTGCGCAACAGCGACATCCAGACGATTCAGTGTGACGTGTTCTTTGCATCAACCACGTTTGATTGCTCGACTCCCAGAACGACACCATATGGCCCATCGAAGTCCCTCTCCTCAGAATCTTCTGCAGAAACAAAGACCTGTACAGGATGCTGTGGTGATCCCGACTACGAAGCCCCGCCTGATGGCTGTGTGGCGTGTGCGTGCGGTGGCGAGGATGGTTGGTTGCCATCACCCGCTCTCTACGTTTCGCTTGCAGCGGTGTTGATTGCTGCAGCCTCTCACTCTTCTTCAGATGAAGAGGATGGCTGCTGAGGTTGCCGCATTGACCATACTGCCACGCCTGCACCAGCAGCTGCAATCACAAGTACGAGTAAACCCGCCCACAGCCAGATTTCTCGGTCACTCAATTCGGGCTGATGGGCAGTGAACTCAGTTCCAACTGCACTCATGTCATACGACACCTCTTGACCACATGGCCAGATCACGCTCAGAGCCTCAACCGTACGCCCTTGGCCAAGTCCAAAGGTGACTGATGGCTCTCCTGAGCCCGCGAAACCATGTCCTGCATACACTTGTTTGCGCTGGACCCTACCATCGTCAGTCGTCATGATGACGAGGCTGCCGACTCCGAATGTGTTCTCATTTGTCTCATGACCCTGGAGACGTACAGTCAGATATTCGTTTGCGGTGGTCTCTCTGGCAGTGTTCTTGAACACCTGGATCAATGCATCCGAGTTTCCCATGACAAGGTCCTCATCTCCATCTCCGTCCAGATCGCCGACCCCCATTCCCATCGTTTTGTATGCAGGCGTACTGAGGCCAACGGCTTCGGTGATATCCTCGAAGCGCTCCCCTCCTTCCTGATTCTCAAAGAAATTGTTGTTGTTGATCGTTGTGTCAAAGGCGATTCGGCCAACGCTGAAGAAGAGATCATCATCACCATCAAGGTCGTAGTCGAACCAGTGACATGACCATGTTGTAGGTTCGGTGCCTGTTATGTTGAGCACCTCGTGCTTCTCATAGAAGACTGCACCTTCAACAGAACGCCAGATGTAGTTCGGTCCAAGGTTCGTCTGGCACAGATCTAAATCTCCATCATGATCAATGTCTGCGGCATCGACTCCCATCCCTGTTCCTGGCACATCGAGTAGCGCCTGTTCAGTGTACAGTGTGAAGGTCCCGTTCTGATTATTTAGGTAGAGGGGGGATATTCCGAAATCACTGGCCACAAACAGATCATCCCAACCATCTCCATCGAAGTCAAAGAATAATCCCGCCCATGATAATCCAGTTCCTTTACTCGGCTCGCCAAGTCGTGCACTTACCTGCGCCGATGGGCTCAATGGGGATGAGTGATCGGCCCGCACTTCTTCGGTCAGTGCCAATTCACCTGGCTCGGCGACCTCTGTTTGCCCTGATACGCCAGCAATTTTCGTAACGTCGGTGAAGGTTGCTTTCCCATTCTCCATGAGTTGATTCTGATACAGTACATTCGTTTCACCTCGTACGAGTAGATTCTCTTCATCGACCATACCTGCATTCATCGAGTATAGGTCGAGGTCTCCATCGTGGTCGTAGTCGTTCCATATCGCACTGGCACTGTGACCCGGATTTGCTACGTCGGCCTCAGCGGTCACGTCGGTGAACGTGCAGCCACCATCATTCCTATACAGCCTGTTGGGGGCACCAGAATCTGGATTGGTGTGGTTGGTGTAGCCAAAGAAGGAGACGTAGGCGTCCATATCTCCATCCCCATCGTAGTCGGCCCAAGATGATGACATAGCAGTGGTGTCCCAAAGATCGAGTCCGGACTCGTTCGTGATGTCGGTGAAAGACATGTTTCCATCATTGCGAAACAGCAGGCCATTTCCTGTGTTCTCATGTTCTTCTCCGAGTCCGAAGTGGTTGTATCGTGCTCCAATGAAGATGTCGAGGTCCCCATCAGCATCACAGTCGACGAGTGAGATTCCTGGACCATAGGCGGCTCTGGTGATGGGTTCTCCTGGGTTGGCGAGATGCAAGCCAGTCTGGTTTGTGATGTCAATGAATTTTGGGCGGGGATTTTCTCCTTCTCCTCCGGATGATTGAGCACTGGACCAACCAGCGGTACCAGATGTGAGAAGGACGATGGTCAGGGCCAGACATATACGGGACCCCCAACTGCTGTCCGAACCCATGGTATGCCAAGGTCCTACACCCTTTCAATGGTGCCTCGGACATGTCTCCACGTTCTTTCACTGAGGAAGCAAGATGTCTTGAGCAGCCATCGAATCCCCCTGCCATGGGCAATGGTGTCGAGGCCGTGAAGGAGGCCTTTTCTTCGGGTCTCCCCGTCCTGATCTTTGATTCAGAGATGCGCGAGGGCGAGACAGATCTGCTCTTTCCAGCACTCGATGTGCAACCTGCTCAGATTCGGCAACTCAGACAAGTCTGTGGAGGGCTGCTCTTTCTTGCCATAGGTGATGAAGTTGCAGAGCGTTTCGGCATGCCGTTCCTGCAAGATGTCCACACAACCCCCTCCGCATTGAAGGCGTGGCCTGTGCTTGGTCATTTGATCACTCACGACCTGCGTTATGATCAACGCTCAGCCTTCACGGTTTCACTCAATCACCGTGATACGTTCACAGGTATTACAGACCACGATCGTGCATTGACAGTCCGCCGGTTCGCAGAATTGAGCGTTGAGCTATCTTCTTCTTCGACTGATGAAGCGATTGAAGCTCTTGGCCAGGAATTTCGAACCCCGGGCCACATCCCTGTATGCAGGGAGGCTAAAGGTGGACTCTCAGTTCGTCAAGGGCACACTGAATTAGCAGTTGCAGTATCTCGACTTGTAGGATGTCCTCCCGTTGTTGTCGGCGCAGAGATGCTTGAACCAGATGGTGATCAGGCTCTCTCAAGAACGTCAGCTGAGGCCTGGGGGCGTGACCATGGCGTACCTTTCATCACGGGCGGCGAGCTACTAGCAGCTGTGGAAAGCGAGGTGTCACGTTCATGAAACGGGTCATGGCAGTTGGTGTGTTCGATCTGCTCCATGCAGGGCATCTACATTATCTGGAACAAGCCAAGTTTCTAGGAGACCATCTTACAGTGGTCATCGCTCACGATGACACTGTTAGGGCTCGCAAGCATGAACCGGTCACTTCGATGGAACTCAGATCTCGAATGGTCATGTCTCTGAAACCAGTCGATGACGTCATCATCGGAAATGCCCCCCCATCCCCCATCTTCTCAATCCTTGACAAAGCCCTTCCAGACATCATTGCACTAGGTTATGATCAGGATCATCAGGAAGAAAAGATCCGCTCTGGTCTAGAGACAGCGGGCTACGGTCACGTCAAAGTGATGCGTGTCAAAGGTCTCTCCGATGACCTCGATGGGACGCGGAAGATCATTGCTCGCATCCTTGATCTGTGGTCGGCTCGCCACCAACTTGATTCTGTTGAATCTGATGATGAGGGCAAGTGATGTTCTCTGGAATCGTGGCCATGTGTGGCTCGGTGCTTGAGATAAGGCCGGAGGATGGAGTGCATCGATTTCGCCTCCATGCTTCATCAGATTTCGTTGATGACCTTGACATCGGTGCCAGCGTCTGTGTCAATGGAACGTGCCTCAGTGTCACGTCCATCGATGGAGAGAAGATATCGTTCGATCTCGTTGAAGAGACGATGGAAGTGACTACTTTTGACTCACTGTCCCCCGGAGATCAGGTTAATCTGGAGCGATCATTGAGGGTCGGCGATGAGATAGGTGGTCACCAGATTTCAGGACATATTTCCACGACTGCTCGAATCACAGAACGTGATGACCGTGGAGATGCAAGTTACATGACCTTCAAAGTCGATCAGGATTGGGCTCGCTACATCTTCGCTAAGGGCTTCATTGCGCTTGATGGATGTTCATTGACTGTTGCTGAGACCAATCCTGGCGGTCATTTCACAGTCTGGTTCATTCCTGAGACGCTAAATCGTACATGCTTTGGCTCTCGTACCGTCGGTCATCACGTCAATGTGGAGATAGATGCTGCGACAAGAGCCATCGTTGAAACGACTTTTAACAGGTA
>CAZMJD010000041.1:0-10464 GCA_964566385.1 uncultured Candidatus Poseidoniales archaeon
TGTCCATGATGTACCATCGTAGGTTGCATACTTCAGATCCAGATTTGTGACATCATGGTAAGAAATATGCACATCTCCGCTTGAATCTACGGCTAAAGAGCTCGACGGGCCCACAGCACCGGAACTATCAACGGTTATGTTTGTCCATGATACACCATCGTAGGTTGCATACTTCAGATCATCATTCGTGTCATCATAGTATGAGATGTGAACATCACCCCCCGAATCCATAGCCAATGAGGTAAGCTTCCCCACATCTCCAGTGCTGTCAACTGTCGTTATTCGAGAAATATCCTGTGTTCGCCCTAGTACGTGAGCCACCCCGATTGCATCTTCAAGTTCGGCAATCTCACCTTGTTCTTCAGATTCGGGGATGATGAATTGGCCGAAACTGGTAACCAATAACATGGTGATGATGATGCCTCGGCGGCACAGAGCAACCACCTTCCCATCTCTCATCCCTCACCAATGAGAGAACCGCGTTTATCAGCAAACCCCCCTTCATTTCACTACATGTCCATCTGAGTCGAACGGAGACGAGCATATGCAATCCACCCGAAAGGTGAATGAGGAGCACCATCCCGCAGCGCCATGGACGGACCACTAGCAGGGGTTCCTGACATCGACCAAATCGTCGCTGATTGCGATCTCGATGGCCTGATGGCCACTGCAGTTCTGAAGAAGTGTTACCCTACTGCATCAGTCCGTTTCGGCCATCCAGCAAAAATGAGAACATCTGAGATGGATGCGATCATCACCCGCTCCACCGCAATCTGCGATCTCCCCTTTCATCCAGAATGTGGTCTCTGGCTCGATCATCATGACACGAATGCTCCTTCACCAGAGCAGATAGCACGGCATGAAGCAGCTGGTGGAAAGACGATTTGGGAACCCCTTCCAAGCGCTGCACGCGTCACATATGAGATGTTCAAGGATCACTTCGATCTCTCATCATTCGCCCCGATGATGAACATGGTTGACAAGATCGATAGCGGCCAGATCACTCCAGAAGAATATCTGAATCCAGACGCAACCCAGCTTTTGTCCCGTACGATCTCGATGGAGGTTCCAGATTATGTCCTGCAAGTTCTAGAGTGGTTAGTCGCAGACCACCCGCTCGATTGGATCATGGAACAACCACCCGTCAATCGTCGTGTTGAACTTGCTGAACGCCGGAGACAGGAGATTCTCGAACTTCTGCCTGTTCGCGGCCGATTAGTCGACCGCCTTGGCATCATCCGTCTCGATGGCACGAGCCTTAGTTCCAATGGTTTTGTCTTCACAGCGTATTGGGGTGATGAATGCGATGCCGTATGCGTCGTGAAAGGATTCGAAGGCGGTGGACTCGAAGCCGGATCAAAACCTCCGCTTGGAGCCTCATTCTACAATAATGCGTTTCTCAACGGCAATCAAGGCGTGATGAATCTGACATTGATGGCCAAGAGTCTCGACCCGACCGGTGGTGGCCATCGCAACGCTTGTGGATGTAGAATCGTCGCCCTCGACGCCCAAGGAAATGTTGAGAATCGCTCACCAACGGCCGAAGACATCGAAGCCAACATCGATGCGTGGGTGTCGATATGGCGCGAACATACTTCTGCTTAGGCCAAGATTCCGATCAGATAGATCGCTCCGAGGAATGCATGGATGATGGCTAGGAAGATGACGATGTCTGCAGTTCGCCCGTGCCGAGTTCTTGAAAGATGGAATGATTCACCTTCCTCCCGTTTCTGCACAGTCCTCAAACCATAGATGTGAACTGCACATAGGAGTCCAAGACCCATTGTGCCAAAGGCGCCGTGAACGTGGAACGGAAGGGCATAACGCCACCAAGGATACACCCCTTTCATCGTGACCATATTCGTGAGGTACCCGATGGCCACGACTCCACATGCCATGGGCAGGATCCTTCTCCCCCATCGTTCATGTGAATCCCTTGCTTCCAATAATTCAGCGCCAGACAATAACCTCCGTTTACTTCTCCATCGGTATTGTTCCCACATGAAGAACAACAATCCGATAGCGAGGAGAGGGTGGACCAGGACAATGATGGTGGCCCACATGCTTCAAGCACGAGTCAAGTCTGCTTCAATCCTATTCTTACAAGCGAACCATCGAACACAGGTTTCATCAGTCGGAGCCATTGCACCATTGAAGGGACTCCGGTCATCATGGATGGCACCATCGAACGAGCCTTGGCTTCTTGCTTGGCTGATGCCCTTGCCTCAGGTGCAGATCGCCGAACCAGAACTGCAGCAGCCAAACGGTCGTTGTTGTGGAACAAGGGCCTGAATGCGGCTGCTAAAGAGATGATTGATATGGTTCTCAGTAGTCGAGTACCTCCCGACCCTGATGCTCCACGTACCTCATCTCGCCCCGCCCGCTCCCGCGGACGCCGTGCAATCGGCGGTCGTTCACGAAACTCTTCTCCTCTCACATTCATCCCTCGAGTTTCAGCCGAAGATCCTGAACTACCTCCAGCATTCAGAATGGCCTGCCTGCTCCTTAGAACCGCATGGAATTGCGGTGAGGATGACGACCAACTTTCCCTCGTTTCCTTGCGTTCGTCCTGCGATTCTGGTATCCATCCCGTTTGGCATGCATTAGCAGACCAATGTGATTCCCTCAAACCAATGAAAGCCCACCCCACGTTTGTACAGGAGAACCTTCCGACGACACAGTTTGAATCGAGCCTATGGCAGATTGACCCCTTGGATCTGTCTGCAGTTGCCCATATGCTATCCACACTCCCATCAGAAGCACTTTCAGATGAACAAATCGGCGTTTCACGCTCTCTTTCTCAACAAGCATCCCCCTCATTGGAAGCCTTCCGCACCGTGGTTGGAAACACTTCGTTCTCTCTTCCTGACGACGCCTCGATCATCGACCACATCATCCGGATAGCGAAGCGCGGTGACGATATCGATGAGATTCTTACAAATCTCAGTGAACTAGAATCAGAAGATGCCCTCGACCTTCATGCCCTGACTTCAATTCGCGCAGGACATGTGGATGGAATAGAACGCTGTCTTTCAGCAAGTAGCAATCGCCCATTAGGCGAAGCGATGCGAACCGCAGCACTCCAATCCCCTCACCTCCCTAACGATGTCCTCGATCACAATGAGATGCTTGCAGCATACGACCACCTCATCTCTCAGAATTCAGATTCAGAATCCATTGACCGAATGAGGTGGTGGGCTCTGAACAGTGAATTGATCAACGAAGAATCAATCACTCATCTTTTATCGTCGGTCGACCCGATCACAATCACTGAGACAGGTATAGCAACTCTGTTACAACGTGCAAAAGATGGTTCACCAACGTCTCTTTCTCTAGTCCAAGACCTCATTGAGCGAGCAGATGTCTCCATTCTTCATTCCATTCTCACCGACGATGCAGCTCCTGATGAATTACAGCATCGAGTCACATTACTTCACGTGAATCATCTCCCTCTTGAAGACCATACTCTCGACTCACTCATTCTCACCAAACTCTTCACCCATCATGAGATTGAAGCGGCGGCTGAAGCCCTCATGAGGATTCCAGAATCATCTTCAGATCATCCTCATTTTACCTTGCTCGTGAACCATCTTCATCCAGCAGAACCTGAAGGACCATCGGTCACCCACCGGATTATTGCTCGCCTTGATGCGATCAAAGTCCTTCGTGAAGTCGAGAATGTCCCCCTTCCCCCTCCCGTCACCATCACTGCCGCTAGGTTACTTGCAACGTTAGATGGTGCAGAAGATCCAGCACTGGGCGATAATGAGGCAGAACATCGTCTCGGCCTCAATGTGAATGGTTACATGGCCTTCAAGAGATGCCGGGCCGCACTTTCAGAACAAGGCGATGGGAATGTGAGCGTCCAAGTCATTCAAGTCTTGGAGGACGCAATAGCTGAAGCGGATCTGACGCTTCTTGAACAGGATTTGTTCAACGTCTTGATTACAACTCTCTTGACCTCAAGAGCCTCATCTCTTCTCCGTGATCCTAGTAGAGAGCGACACCGAGAAGCAGGCGAACTAGCTGAGAATGTTCTCAGCCGCACTCCGATTCGAGGGCGGATTCTTGCTTCAATCGTCTCGTTAGTACGCGAGCATTCGATTTCAGTACCATCTTTAGTTGAATGGTTTCGCGATAATGACCCCTCAAATCGCTCACACTGGGTTGTTCGAGCAGGTGTTCTTTCCCTGCAGGGTGATCACATCTCTGCAGCAAATCAATTGCGCAGAGCAGGTGAGCATGAATCCACAGAATTCGATGAAAGAATATCACTCCTCAGGACGTCGGTGATTGAATATGCCCGTGCCGGACAATTCAACCACGCCCTCTCCCTTGTCCAACAATACCCCGCACTAGAAGACACTCTTGCTTCTGACTTCGTTCTCTACCTTCGTGTCAGCGATGATATGAACAGAGACGCAGCGGACGTCGCCTCCAAACGCCTACTTGAAGCAGTCACCATTGAACAAGCTGAAACACGATTCGATGAAGAGGGCAATGAGATCAGTGAGATTGTATCGCTCCCTTCACCAGATGCCCTGGAAGAACTGATTGATTATCCAAATCGCCACAGATGGGCCCTACCTGCTGAGAATTTCTCAGGCCGCGTACGCAGTGTTCTTCGCCGAATTCGTTCGAAGAGAACCAAGAAAGGTCACCGACGCTCGAGTGAACAACAGATCAAACAGGCAATTGAGGCTCGTGATCTCGAATCAATCACTCACTTAGCCGAAAGATTGTGCAGCGATTCCCCCAATCTCGCTCTTCTCACCATAGAGCGGGCCCTGAAGGGAAGATGGAATTCAGATGGGCAGACAAGTCTGGTTGCTTATGAGAGGTCAATCTACCACCGCTACAACAAACACATCCCGATTCAAGACCGCACTCGTCTCAGACATCTCAGTCTCCGCCCCCTCATTCTCATTGATACGAACCTTCTCGTTGATTGTCTTCGAGATGAGATCACAAGAACCTATGGCATTGGGTTTGGATTGACGCATGATGTGAGTGGTGAGCGGACACTTGCTAGAGCCATCCGCTCAGCAATTCAACGCGAGGAAATCATTGGATGGGTGCCTGAAGTTGTGAAAGGAGAAATGGCAAAATGGCGCAAACCCGCCCAAGTACGTCAGCACCTCCTAGCGGATGCATATGCTCGTCCTTCGACCCTAGCACAGATCGATTCAGACCTGGATGATCTGGTTGACCAGACCATTGCCACATTCGGAACATGGTCAAGTGACTTCACAATCACCTCTTCAGAAGCGGAAACCACGGCTGAGAATGTTGATACCCTTCTCCTCAATCACCATTCAACATACCAAGAGATTGATCATGGTAAAAGACGCCATGGCCCAGTGGAGCGGACAGATATCGGCGGTGAAGAGATCTACCCTGAAGGACCGGATATCGAGATCATGAATCTCGCATCTGCTCTTGCATCATCGACCGATTTCAAAGACATAGGAATGGTTGCAGTGGCAACCAGAGATACGGACTTCACCATGCTCAAAAGGACCTTTGAATCATCGTTAGGATTCAGTGTTCTCGGAGATGCAGAAGATCTTCGTCGTATCCTTGGCATAGATATCCCAACTTCCTGATAACTCTCTCATTTTGCATATGAGAACTTTGAAAATGTTTCGTTCTCGTCCGAAGTGTATGAACCAGCCTGCGCGCCGTTCGTTGACCGTTGTAACTGTAATGCTTCTTGCCTCGTTTTCGGCAGCCATGTCTCCAATTGTTGCTGCTGAGAATAGTGAAACTCTAGAGGATCCGCATTCTTCCGATGCGTACGTGATTTTCGAAGCCTCACAACATAGCCATTGGCGTGGCTCAGAACTTCACTTTGAGACCCATTTTGGCAATGATGGCGAAATTAATGATCAAGATGGGAATGTGTGGATGAATTATGCGATCACCCAAGATATTGACGATGATGGTGATCAAGATTATCTTGCATTCATGTGGAGTCATACAACCCCACTTGACTGGTACAATGTCACATTCAACAAACATGATTGGTATCAGACCTATGTCGGTAATCTTGAATCAGCAAATCCCGTAACCATTCAAGGTGAGTGGGGTAGCTGGGAGTGTATCGATAACGAGTTCACGCTCGATGGCACATACAAGTACACAGAGGAAGATTGCCATGAGGACGATGGAGAAAATGCAGGACCTTATGGCTCATGGGAGGCTTATACAGAGGAGTCATTCTCTTTCGAATTCACCCTCGATGCATTCGTGACCGTTGATATCGATTCAGCAAGCCAGGAAGTCACACTTGAAGTTCAGCAGGATTCTTCGGATTCCTCGACATATCAGATTGATTGGGATGCTTGGACCAATACCTTATTTTCTCAGAATATGCGAGATGATTTCACTGGAGAGAACCATTGGAATGACAATGGTAACACGGAATCTGGGGTCGCAGTCATCAACACAACTGCTGATGGTGATTACCATGTTTGTTATCGATTGAATAACGTGACATCCATCGCTCAGAAGGATGAACTCTCCAGCGATTGTGGCGATGTGCACATCGGTCCAGATGTCCTTCACGTCGCACTTGATTTCTCATCGACGCGACTCAATCTTCATGTTGATGCCAGAGCCGATGATGACTTCAGGGACTACAACATCATGATTGAGTGTGACGTCACTGATCCCGATGGCGTTTTGGTTCAACCTCACTCATCTGGAGGGAGCTTGAATCTTGGTGGATGGTACGCTACCGATTGGAATGAAACAGGGACCCCGATATGGTGGGATTTTTCACACGAGACTCACCGGCATTGGCACAATGTGCTTGATTATCCAGATGTTGCTGGTCAATGGCGGGTGGATTGTGATCTGATCGATAGTCAGACACCAGATAACAACAACGACACCATACTTGTGAGTGCAAACGAAACAGAGAACATCACTGCCTATGGAAGTCTTGGTCAATTGCATGAATCGACGTTCAATGAAGACACATCTCAGTTAACAGCCCCTCTTCGCATGTACGCTACCGATCCATCCAATCCGATCACAGCCACTGCACAGATAGGTGCCACCCCATTTGATGGAGGATTATTGAATGAAGACTGCCATCCTTATGGTTGGGATTACGATAAACAAGAGTCTTGGTCAACAACGTCCTCCTCGAACACCACTCTCTCTGCAGACCTTAGCAACTTCACAGCAACGGGTGATGCACTAAATCTCAGATATGATGTAAGCCCAGGTACTCATTCTGCATGGCATGTGTATACTGATGAACCAATTGCATACGGTGCCTTATGCTCGACTGATGGTGGCGTTGACCTACACTTCCAGAGATTCTATTCGAACATCACCAACTCGTGGTTCGGTGACGAGCCTCTATGGGCTGGTCTAGAAGACTATGGTGTAGCTTCATTGAACATGACTATTGAAGTGGACATCTTATCGAATGGAACTCTCATCATGAGCGAGGTCATTGGCGGAGAGGTGACAGATTACCAAGATTGGGCCGACGGTGAGGATTTCTGGTGCGATGATGGAAATGGATCAGTCACTCCCGAGTCAGTGAACGATGGAATTGATGATTGTGATGATGGCTCTGATGAAGGATGGTATCTGTATGACACTAGCGCGATGCATACACACCATCATTTCCTTGAAGGATTAGGTACCGGTCTTTACACAGTCAAGACGCGTATTGTTGATTTTGATCCTGCAGGTAACACAACGCGTTCAGAGACTGAGACAGGCCCGTTCATGATTCGAGGAAATCTCGAATATGAGGATATGAATTGGATCTACGACACAGGGGAGTCAGTCGAACCCCGCCTTTACACCACTGGAATCACTGAATCAGAAGATGATTGGACCATTGCTTGGGAACTCTGGGATCGCGATGATATCAGGAAGGATCAGATACATTTCGATCAATTCTACGAGTGTATCTGGGAAGGTGGTGAACATGGTGATGATTCCACCGAAGACTCACTATGGTACTGCAAAGGTAGCCCATTCGAGGCCGGATATCACGATCAACGCAGTTACTGTGAAGAGGACGCCGACGATGAACGATGGTATTGTACTCACGAACTGCAGGGTGATGGAAGCGAATCTGATTCAGAGGTCCACCTCGAATGGATGCCTGGCGTATCCCCGAAGTATGATGGGGAAGCCCCATCACACACCTGGCAGTTCCAATTCGACCTAGATGACGGGTCTTACCGCATGTGCGCCGGATTGTACTTGTCTGATGAGCTTCATTCCCCTGCCCCATATTGGCTTGATGATGATTTCACACATCATGAGTGGACATACGATGATGAAGGCAACTGGGGTCATTACGAGACTGATTTCCGAGCGGGTTATGATGAACAGAGACACTGCCGTGACTTCAATGTCGGACCCCCTGACCTCGAAGTTGAACTATGGTGTCTTGATTGTCCTGATGCGTCTTATCGCGTCGAGATGAGTTATGGAGATTGGGAGAACCACTACTATCTCGAGTACAACATCACTGCTGATGGTGATGAACTGTTATCGAGAATCACTTCAGGTAATTCTGGAGATATCCACCATTATGGTACGTTCAATATTCCAGCTACCACAATGCAGATCGAGATGGATTTCACATTGTATGAACACCCATCTACAATGGATTGTGCAGATGGGTCTGGAACAATTGACATCTGGCAGACCAACGATGGTATGGACGATTGTGCAGACGGTTCAGACGAAGGTTATGACTACACTGATGGAGCTCTAACTCTGATTCAAGAGGGCTCGTACACGTGGGACCTCCCTCCACGCTTCATCGTTGAAGGCGGCATATTCTCTGACCTTGAATCAGTGATTGTAGATGCCGGATACATTGGTTATGATGCCACTAAGGTCACCGATGCGTCCCTCAACTGGAACTTGCATGGTCCTGATCATTATTCATCTGGTGAAGTGACCAAGATGTTTGAGACATTCGATCATGGTGTCCTTGATTCAGGGCAGTGGAACTTCTGTGTCTATGGGCACATTGAATTGGATGACGGCAATGTGATGGATGACCATCATTGTAGTCAGATTCTGGTCTCAATCCCCTTCTCATATGTCTCTCACCACCACGATGGATATGAACACAGGATTGATGGTCAATTCACCCTCTTTGGGACCCTTGATGAAGAGTACAAAGATTCTGAAGAAATGGATGGAACAGAGATGCCAGAATCTCCTGAGTATAACCTGACCGTTAGAGTCAGCGACGATACCAACCAGATTCTAACATATCAGAAAACGTGGGTGGGCCACCATGACGGTTATGAATGGTCGAATCATGATGGAAATGCATTTTCTGATGAACCGTGGTGTGAGACACATCATCACCAGTGGCATTCGTCGAACAAGCGTTTGATTCAATTCTACTTCAGCTGCGAATTAGACGAACTTTTCCCGGGTGATTACAGTTTATTCGCAACCTTAGATAACATGACTGAATTCAATGGTGACCCCATGATGGCAGACTCACTTGCCTTTACAGTCGATGGTTGGTTGAAATTCAGCGATATCGACGATGGCTATCAGGTCAGATATGATCTTGGCGAAGAGGCCTTGGTTGACTTTGATGCGTCCGGGCTTGGTCCTGGTACGATTGATTGGAATCTGTACACTTTCGATGATGGC
The DNA here is from genome assembly GCA_964566385.1 of uncultured Candidatus Poseidoniales archaeon. GTDB lineage: Archaea > Thermoplasmatota > Poseidoniia > Poseidoniales > CAYMED01 > CAYMED01. The sequence continues at coordinate 9,661 of CAZMJD010000041.1, forward strand.
CGAGATATCTGGTCGTTGATGCATGATGATGAAGATGAGGTGTTGAGATACGACCGCATCGTTCACTGGGGTGAAACAAGTTCTGTTGATGCAGACACGATCACTTGGGACGCATCATCATCTGCTGGTACCATCGAAGTAACTCCGCCTGAGGGTGGCATCTCCTTCCTTTGTGCTGAATGGCATGATGGGGAAGGCAATTACACCAAGACCGAAGAATGTGCTCCAATGTTCGTTGGAGACATTCCTGTTGACGTCTATGCGCATAACGGCCTTGATTGGAACACCGGTAGTGGATTATTGATTGTGGGCTTCGCGGTTCTATTCCCTCAGGATGAACCAGATCATCTGGTCCTTTCAATCGAGAAGGATGGAGTCGTTGTCTATGATGAACAGTTCAACTGCACTGAGGAGAAATATGACCCGAACTGGATCTGGACTGGTACTGAAGAACACTGCCAGGATGTAGACCTCCATGAGGAGATCGAATTTGTGTCCTCACAGCTCGACGGGCCCGGCGAGTATGACATAGAACTCATCCTCTACGATGAGAACTCGGTAGAACTCACCTCGGACAGCACGACCGTTGAGTATACCGGCGTGTTCGGTGATTTCGAAGAAATATCGATGCGTTGTGGTGATCAGGAATGGTGGTCAGATGGACACCATATCGAATGTGGTTCAGATGCATCACCGACCCTTGAGGTTCAATACGATGTCATCTCGACCAGCGAAGATGTTTTCGATTTCGAGATTCAAGGTATTGTCACAGATGATTCAGGCAACCACGTCCACTCAGAATCT
>CAZMJD010000042.1:0-1737 GCA_964566385.1 uncultured Candidatus Poseidoniales archaeon
TCATCGTGACCATGTATCCTCAGAACAATTCGTCCAACAGGGTCAGCCGAGAGCGAACTGTAGTGATCGAGGTCAGCTATCGAATCAGGCTGCAGAGGTCCTTGATCCATCGTAAACGCCTCGGCAAGATCCAAGAACGGTTGCACCGGGAGATCATGGGCTCGACCTGCAGCAGCAAGAGCTGTGAGAATAGGGTGGTCGGCTGGACCAGTCCATCCATCTTGATGAGCGACACGCGTCAGTTCAGCCCATCGCTTGAGCAAACGAGCACGAATTTCGGGTGAGAAAGGTGCTTCATCCCCGAGATCGTCAGCGTATCTCGACCACGCATAGACCGATGCCATGGACTCTACTAAAGACGTTGCAGTGAAGCGGGAAAGTACGAGAAAATTCTCGTAATGAGAGTTTGCAGCATTGACACAAAATGCTTGATCTGTCGCAAGATCCGAAGCGGTCCCCTCGCCAGCGAGAAGGACGTTGTCATCCTCAACTTCGTGGATTCCGAAATCGACCTTTTCACCAGCCTTTCTCAGACCCATTCTGCCCACCCCTCCTGTCCTCGCTTTGGAGCCTCAGGCCAACCCGGCCAATCCTCTTCGACATCATATCCTTCATCGAGCACTACCCCTGCGGCTGTCAACCCACTACGGACAGCACCTTCCATCGTTGAAGGCCAACCTGTGTCCGTCCACGCACCTGCGAGAATAATGTCCCGACCCAAGGTATCAGAAGAGGGCCGGAGTGCAGTCGAACCAGGATGTGGAGCCAGAGTGGCGTAGCGCATCCTAACAACGCTAACATGTGACGGTTCAGACCATGTCGTGGGAAGGCGCTGGGAGAGAACGCGCCGATAGGCCTCCTCGAGTTCGTCATCACCCGCATCATGCCATCTATCTGCAAACGATACAGGAACGCTGAACCAATGTTCCCCAGCATGCCCTTGCTCTCCAGTGCGGTCGATGACCATCTGTATCAATGGCTCATCCATGATACGAGATAGGGCAGACCATCTGGCAGCAGAGGAGAAGGATGGCGAGCATGAATCCCAACAAGGGAACTGGTCTTGAGTTGGGACAGAGAATCCCGTACCTTAGCGACGTGAGGTTCGTGAGCAAGGCTCCCAAGCATTCGATGAGCATGACGTACCTCAACTGATAGGACGACCGTCTCGACCAGATGAGAGGCTTCACGCGAGGTGAGTTGAAATCCCCCTTCAACACGTTCGACGTTTCGTACAGGAGTTGCAGGATGGAATTCTACACCCGCTTTATCCAAGGCCGTCACAAGACGAGAATGGAGGACATCGGAAAGATCACTTGTGAAGGTGATGGCATCGAAGGCAGAACGTGAAGAGAACAGGCCACGTTGGAACAAGAAGATAGCCAAACCCGCAGATGCGTCGGCAGGAAGGACATTCAAGGCAGCAAGAACGAACGGTGTCCAGAACCGCTCAATTGTCGCAGGGTTTTGACCATGCTCCTCCAACCAACTCAGGAAGTCCTGGCCGTCAAGTTGGGCATCCCGCGGGTCCGAACTCCTAAGAGCTTTCACGGCCCGGCGCAAGCCCGTTCTCTCCTTCACCTTGAGCGGCTTGAATTTGAGAAGACTCGGCATCAGATGCAAAGGAGGAGTGAAACGCGAACTATCGATGACCCGGTGGATGTCCTCATTATCGGGATCGAGGAAGCACATCAGAGTACGCGGTTGAATTCGAAAACCGTCCTGTGCTCCGATTCG
>CAZMJD010000042.1:1747-4598 GCA_964566385.1 uncultured Candidatus Poseidoniales archaeon
GGTTGTCCATGCAGTAGTTGCATATGTCGATCCATTCGCCCCATCAGTTGAAGGAAGCGTTCGTAGACACGGAAGGCAGCGTGAGGACAATTATCAACCGGATGATCAAGTCCAGGTGGCCGAACGCTAGCCACCCGGCCACCGAGCCGGTCCGTGGCTTCGAAAAGAACGACTTTTCGCCCACTATCTGCGAGCGCGAGAGCGCACGCGCACCCTGCAAGACCCCCGCCGACCACCCCTATCTTCTGTTCATGCACACAATGCACTCAATCGAAGCACCGTTTTTATCCGTCGGTCCCTACGCCAGATTAACTATGGCCGAAATGTGTGTGCAGTGCGGCGAAGAACTCGCCCCTGAATCTCTGTTCTGTACAGAGTGCGGAACGCGACAGGCTTACTCACCAGCACAATCATCCACCCCGCCCCCGGCCGTACATCAAGCCAGCGTCACAGATCTCTCCTCAATCGTAGCATCTACTGAGACTGCCACTGCAGCCCCCATGAACCAAGGGGCAGCCACAGAACAAATGGAAGATCTCAGCGTCACTCAACTCGGTGGAGCCCGAATCAGTGGCACCCCAACGATAGGTGATCGTGGTGGTAGCGCCAGCGATGTGCTGAAGGGTATCGCCGAAGGCCTGAGTGGTGCACAAGAATCCAGTGAATCAGATAAGACCCGAAATGCAGCAACGATGGGAATTGACCAGCGGCGTGAATTCAACAGTCCAACGGACCAACTGGTCGAGGACATCAACATCGCTGACCGAGAGGTGAAGGGACGGCAACGCCAAGCGTGGCTTGAGATGAATCAAGAAAACACTGGAACTGTGACTCAACAAGCCGTCACTGCGGAACTTCCACCACACCTACGTGAGGAGACGACCGCTGTATCCACCCCTGCGGCAGCCGCCGATGCCCCTGATCCAGCATTATTCCGTAGGATGACCGAAGTTGCCATGCGGCGCGTTGCCCGTAAGCGAGGAATTTCTGTCGAAGCACCTCAGGTTAAGGATGCGGATGGCATCTTCATGGTCAATCTGACCTACAATGATGACGGGCGCGTCCTAGACACTCCCGACGAACTCATGGATGCATTCGATCATGCTATCACAACCGAAGCTTCTCTCAAAGGATACGACGTTGTACTCGAAGTGAACATATTCCGTAATCAAGACGGCACAATCGAGAAGGTTGCCGGTTACGGTGGGATGGACCAACCTCCCACGGAAGAGAAGAGAGAGAAAAGGGAAAGGAAACCACAGGTTCGCAAAGGTTCACCTGCTAAGCATGGAAAACCACCTGGCCAAGGCCGGCGGAAAAAGCCACCCGGAGGGGGACGACGTAAGTCGGGCCCCGGAAGAGAACGTGGCGAACGTCGTGATGAACCTCGCGACGAACCTCGACGAGGACCTTCTGGAGGCAAACCACCCGGCAGGGGAAGAGGACCACCTGGTGGCGGACCATCTCGCAAAAAGAAAGGACCCGGAGGAGAGGGAAGAGGACCTTCAGACCGTGGTTCCGGTGGAGGAGGAAGAGGACCACCGGGCGGCGGAGGACAACGCGGACCACCGGGCGGAGGGGGACGCGGACCTGGAGGACGCCCACCACCTGGACCGCAGCGAGGAGGGGGTCGACGAGGACCTCCTAAATCGAGTGACCCAGAGTGGTGAGAGATTCTCAAGAGCGCAGGCCTGCGCCCTGTAGAGCAACAAGCAAAACGGCACCGATCTCAGAGGGATCTTGAGCAACATGGATTCCTGCTGCCTTGAAGGCCGCGATCTTCTCTGATGCGGTCCCTTTACCGCCACTGATGATCGCACCTGCATGGCCCATGCGCTTGCCAGGTGGAGCGGTTGCACCGGCGACAAAACCTACGATTGGTTTGGTGACGTTCTGTTCTGCCCACGAAGCCGCGTCCTCTTCGGCAGTACCTCCTATCTCACCTATCATGACGATCGCCTCGGTCTGCGCATCGGCCTCAAAGGCCGCTAGGCAATCGATGAATCCCGTTCCATTGACCGGATCACCACCGATGCCCACACAGGTTGACTGACCCTCACCAATGCTCATGGTCTGAGCTACCGCCTCATAGGTGAGCGTACCGGATTTCGAAACGATACCAATGCGACCCTTGGCATGTATGTGGCCTGGCATGATACCTATCTTGCAGCCTCCGACATCCCCCGGCGTGATGATACCAGGGCAATTCGGACCGATCAATCTGACCCCTGGCCGATTCTCAACGTAGGTGACCGCTTTGACCATGTCAAGAGTAGGGATTCCCTCAGTGATACAGACGACGACCCCCTCTCCCTTCAGAGCATCAAACGCTTCTGCAGATTCCATGATCGCCTCAGCAGCAAAAGGTGGTGGAACATAGATCACGGAAGCATCGGCATCGGTCGCCTTGATCGCCTCAGTCATCGAATCCCAGACTGGGAATTCCCTGCCCTCGAGAGTCACGGTCTGACCCCCTTTACCTGGTGTGCAACCACCCACGAGATTAGTCCCATATTCGACCATCTTGCCGGCATGGAACATGCCTTGTTTTCCAGTGATGCCCTGAACAAGGAGGCGAGCATCCTCTTTGACCCAGATTGACATCAGTTCTCACCTCCTATCATCTCAACAATGAGGCGGGCACCATCTCCAAGACTGTCGGCAGGATGGATATCAAGGCCTGATTCTGCGAGCAGTTTCTTGCCTTCTTCGACGTTAGTCCCAGCGAGTCGAACCACTAGAGGGACCTCCAATCCAAGCGCCTGAGTCGCACCGATCACACCACGAGCGATGATATCACAGCGCATGATGCCACCAAAGATATTGACAAGGATCCCCTTCACATTGGGAT
>CAZMJD010000042.1:4608-10366 GCA_964566385.1 uncultured Candidatus Poseidoniales archaeon
CGTCTGCTCCACCTCCCACATCCAAGAAATTGGCTGGCTCACCACCATAGAGTTTGATGACATCCATGGTGGCCATGGCAAGGCCCGCTCCATTGACGAGGCATCCGATGTCACCATCGAGTTTCACGTAGGACAAACCTGCTTGTTTAGCTCGAATCTCGATATCCTCCTCTTCAGATTGATCGCGTAGATCCTCACGGAATACGTGTCTGAAATCCGCATTTTCATCAAAGCTGATTTTGGCATCGAGGGCGATGATTTGGTCCTCTATCGAGCGCACGAGAGGATTGATCTCGACCATCGAGCAATCATTGCTGACGAAGAATTCGTACAGCGCACCAATGGTCCGCATGAAGGACTTGAGCGCCGCACCTGAAAGGCCGAGCGCCATGCCAAGGTCACGTTTCTGGAACCCTAACAGCCCCACATTCGCATCGACATGCACCTTGTGAATGAGTTCAGGAGTCGAGGCAGCCACTTCTTCAATGTCCATCCCACCCTCTGTTGAGGCCATGATCAGCACTGTCTTTGCTTCACGATCGATGAGAAGTGCAAGATAGTATTCATGCGCTATGTCACAACCAGATTCGATGTACAGGTTATTGACGACCTTGCCTTCTGGCCCAGTCTGCTTGGTCACGAGCACCCTTCCTAGGATGTTCGAGGCGTACGCACCCACATCCTCTCGAGAAGTAGCGATCTTGACGCCGCCCTCCATGACAAGATCCCTTGAGTCAGCATCGTAGAGGTTCCCTTTACCCCTCCCACCTGCGTGAATCTGAGACTTGACTGCAACGACCTTCGAACCCAGATCATCGTAGGCAGTGATGGCTTCCTCGACCGAAGTACAATGGATGCCATCGACCACTGGGACCCCGCATTCTCTGAACAGCGCCTTGCCTTGGAATTCGTGGATGTTCATATCGGCCCGGTGATACCCGAAGTGCTTCAAGATGCCCCCGCGAGAAAGGGGTATCTTCGCGTGAAGCAAAATAACCGAGGGGGTTCGGATGACTGATGCAGGTTGTTGTTCTCGCTGGAGGTCAAGGTACGAGACTGCGGCCGTGGACGTTGACGCGTCCGAAACCCGGATTGATGCTCCTCGACCGACCACTGCTGGCACACGTGCTCGATCTGTTTCCAAGCGATGCGATCACGAGCGTTGTTGTCGCTGCAGGATATCTTGTGGATGACCTGAGGTCTATCCTCGACGAGCATCAACTTCCCTGGCCGGTCAAGGTCATCAAAGAGGAGGCACCTCTAGGAACTGGTGGTGCGCTCCACAATATGCTCGACCATCTCGAAGACCGTTTCATCTGTTTGAATGGTGATGTCCTCTGTGGTTTCGATGGGCTTGAGATGATCGAAGCTGGGCAGAAGCATCCGGGTGCTGAGGCCATCCTAGCGGTGCGTGAGGTCGAGGACACACAACGCTTCGGCATCATCGAGTTCATGTCTGATGGAACGACCATTGCGGCGTTCAAGGAGAAACCAGAACCACACGAGACCACATCGAGGTGGGCGAGCGCCGGCTGCTACATGCTCACGAGAACAGCCATCGAGCGGCTTTCCACAGGAGTCTCCAGCCTCGAGAGGGATCTGTTCCCCCGACTGGCATCTGATGAACATGCATTTGGTGTGCAGGTTGAGGGTGAATTCGTTGACGCCGGCACTCCTGAATCATGGATCGAAGCCGTTGCCCTAGCAATCTCACGCAGCCATGATCGCGATGGTTCGTCAGGTGATGTCTGGATTCATCCTGAATCTGTAATAGATCCTGAAACCAGAATCACAGGAAGCGCCATCGGTGCAGGGGTACAAATCGCGCCCGGTTCGGTGATCATTGATTGCGATATCCAAGCAGGTGCGGTCATCGAGGATGAATGCCACTTGGAGCGCTGCCTGATAGGCCCGAATGTCGTCGTCGAACAAGGAACACACCTGGATGGGGCAGTACTGGCGTGAAGGCATATGTCGGATGAGGTCCTCGCAGGTCCATGGACGAGAGACCCATCATCGTCGTGAATATGAAACTGCATCGCGAAGCGGTGGAGGAAATGAAGGACTTCATCGAAGCGATGGTGAAGGTCATGGAAAGGTGGCCGAATGTGCGACTAGTCTTGGCCACGCCTGCGATGAGCGTTGCGCAAGCGTCCCACCTGTGCCAAGATACACCAGTCGAGGTATGGACACAGCACCTCGACGTCGACGGATGGGGAAGCTCGACTGGAGCTGCATCTGCTGCTCACGCTCGCTCGCTCGGAGCCACGGGGACCCTTCTGAATCATGCTGAACGACCGATGTCAGTCGCTGGAGTGAAAGACATCTTGGAAGGCGAGCATCGTCCGGCGACGATTTGTATCTGCGCTCCTGAGCCACAGGCTGCTGCAGAATACGCAAGACTCGGCCCAGACTACCTAGCTGTCGAGCCTCCGGAGCTGATCGGAGGGGATGTTTCAGTAACGACTGCTGATCCCGGCATCATTTCATCCACAGTCGCCTCTGTGAAGGAGGCTGCTCCAGATGTGATGGTGCTATGTGGAGCGGGTGTCAAGACGGGCGAAGACCTTCAAGTGGCGCTTGAACTCGGTGCTTCAGGAGTACTGCTCGCTTCAGGCATCACGAAGGCAGATAGACCCGGAGTTGCGCTTGAAAATTTATTGAACGGTCTCGAATGAAGAGCAAGACGTCAATCAGTATTTTTTAGGTAGGACTAAAGAAGATTAATAATATATATACTGAGTGCCTCACCGCCGGAGCATGAACAAGAGATTCATCTCTGCAATGCTGACTGTTCTGATGTTAACCTCCTTCTTGGCAGGTTGCACAGGAACAGATGACACATCGACTGACACATCGACTGATGCCACTACTACAGACTCCACAAATACAGTGAAGATTGGCCTGCTCAGTCCACAGACAGGCCCAATCGCCGTTTACGCAGATGGGTTCGAGGATGCTGCGGCAGTCGCCATCACGAATCTGAACGCTGCTAGCGATACCACTTTTGAGCTGGTCGTCGCGGATAGCGGTTGCGATGCGACCCAAGCAGCCACATCGGCCCAGACTCTGGTTGATTCAGGTGTCGTCGGCATAGCAGGAGCTGCGTGCTCGGGCGCAACACTCAGCGCGATCACTGTAGCTAAGGAAGCAGGAGTCCCAATGGTCTCCTATGCATCGACATCACCAGCTGTGACAACCGCTGATGATGGAGGCAATCTGTTTCGAGTTGTCCCCTCTGATGCCCAACAAGCAGTGGCTCTGAAGGACCTTATCGTCAACCGAACCAGTGCTAATGCTACTGTAGCTGTCCTATACATGACCAATGATTACGGCAGTGGGCTTGCTGACAACTTCGAGGCAGCATGGGGATCAACACTATGCAACAAAGCTGGTTATGATCCAGAGGCCCTCGATGCATCGACACTCGTAGCTCCAGTGCTGGCCGACGCCAGCAACTGTGACGTTGTGGTCGCAGTCAGTTATGCGACTGACGGCGCTGCAATCGTCGAGGAATTGCACACCCAAGGATATGGTGGACACGTCTTTGGTGCTGACGGTGTTGCGGACGCCAACTTTGGTAACGAATTCAGCGACAAGCACGCCCTTGATGACGTCATCGCCACCCAACCACGTCCAGGAACAACCTCTGCAGCCAAGACTGCTTTCGAGACTGCATACTCAGCTGCTGGTGGAAATGCATCGGGCATCTACACACATGAGACCTATGACGCTGTCAGGATGATCGGACTTGCCTACGACATGGAGAACGGTTCGAACATGAAGACGCACCTGAAGATGGTAGGCACAGACTTCGCGGGTGCCTCTGGCACACACACCTTCGATGCGAATGGCGATGTTCCAGGATCGGGATACAACGCCTGTGATTTCTCAATCACAGGTACGTTTGATACATTGGCAGTCGGGTTCGACTGCGACCAGATTTGGACTGCAACCGGTGGCATCGCAGATGCTGCTAGCGAGGCTGCAACTGGATCAGGCAAGATCAAGATCGGTCTGCTCAGCCCCCAGACTGGCCCGATCGCTGTTTACGCAGATGGGTTCGAGGATGCTGCTGCAGTGGCCATCGCCAAACTCAACGACTGGGATACATCGGACCTACAGTTCGAATTAGTGGTTGCGAACTCTGGCTGTGATGCAACGCAAGCAGCTACTGGAGCCCAGACACTCATCGACTCAGGTGTCGTTGGAATCGTAGGTGCTGCGTGCTCGGGTGCAACACTCGGTGCAATCGCAGTAGCCAAGGAAGCAGGAGTCCCAATGGTCTCCTATGCATCGACATCACCAGCTGTCACGACTGCTGATGACAATGACTTCCTGTTCCGCGTAGTGCCCTCAGATGCTCAGCAATCAGTGGCTCTGAAGGACGTAGTCGTAGATGCTGGCATGGCATCACCCGCAGTTCTGTACATGACCAATGATTACGGAAGCGGTCTTGCAGACAACTTTGAGGCCGCTTGGAGCGGAAGTCTCTGCACCAAGGCAGGGTATGACCCAGAGTCCTTTGACGCATCGACGCTTGCTGGCCAGGTCGTTGCAGCGTCATGCGATTCAGTCGTTCTCGTGTCCTATGCAACAGATGGTGCTGCAATAGTCGAAGCGCTTGCTGTTGAAGGATTCACAGGCGCTACGTTCGGAGCTGACGGTGTTGCTGACCTTCCATTCCAAGAAGCGTTCAGTGACAACTCGACTCTGGACGGCATGGTAGCGACCAAACCACGCCCAGCCGGTACTTCAGACATGGGAACTTACTTCACTGGCGCTTACGCAAACGCCAGTGGTAACACCTCTGGAATCTACACCCATGAGACCTTTGACGCAGTGATAATGATCGGTCAGGCTGCAATGATGGAGGATGGAGCCAACATGAAGACGCACCTGAAGATGGTCGGCAATGGATTCGAGGGTGCCTCAGGCACCCACACGTTCGATTCTAACGGCGATGTGGGCGGTTCAGGATACTCAGTTTGTACATTCAGCTACGATGCTGGGACAAGTACAGTGTCATTCGCTTGCGCTCGCAAGTGGGATGCGAACGGCCTGTCGGACGTTGAGTGATCACGCTCCAGCAACGTACTGAGCTACCAGCTTCACAGGACCTCCCAGGAGTGGGAGATTGCCACGGGGCTCGGTGTGGGCAGAGCTTACTGGGGTGTTGTGTAACCTTCATGGGCGCCCAGCGTAGGTGGGGAATAACACCGCTATATGCGAGGTCGGTTCCATGGACTACGCTGCAACACTGACCAACTTGGTTGATGGTGCGAAGAAGGTGAAACAGTTCAGAGGATTCGGAACTGTCCTCGGCCTTCTGCTGATCCTCGATGCCTGCTCTGGACTTCGGTATGGACGTAGCCTGATTGCATTCACACATCTGTTTGGAGGTGATGTACTATGGATGCTCATGGTCGTCGAATGTATTGCTGGCCTGACCATCACCATCAGAGACATCCATGGTTCACTTGGTATCGACCAAAGGATTGCTTTTGCTATCACCGTTCCACTGACTGTTCTCACACTGCTGACGATGCTCAACGTGCTCGTCATTGGGGGGATGGTGCCAGATGCGAACCGAGATGATGCAACGATCAACTTCAACCTCTCAATGGTCGGTCTGAGCGCTCTGTTCTGGGGGGCAGCCTACCTTTCGATTGCGGCCGGCCTGACCCTGACCTACAAGGTGCAGCGATACGGGAACTTCGCTCAAGCAGAGTTCATGCTCGTCGGAACGTATGTCGCG
>CAZMJD010000043.1:0-10261 GCA_964566385.1 uncultured Candidatus Poseidoniales archaeon
TCATTTGGAATCCGTAATTTCTCCCTGAAATCACCTTTATCCAGATAGACTGTAATGGTTCTTTGTCGTATGTTGCGGTCTGTAATCCCTGCCCGCATCACTGAATAACGCAATCCTTGACTTCAGGAGCATTGACTGGCTGAGGAGAGGGGTGGGGGTCCGTTTCACTCACTCTCCAAGTTTTCGGACCCCTCATATGCAGCATGGGCAGTGAGAGTCAGAATTCCGCTAACTGCCAGAAGCATCCCTATATCCATGATCAAAAACGCACCTGTAACGAACCAGATGTAGCCCGACAAACACACAGCTCCCGATGCTAAGACGCCACCATGCCATGGTCGTATCTGCGTTCCCGATAGACTGATTTCCGCGCCCATGGCCCCTGTCAATAGGAATACTACGATTCCAATGAGACCCATTGCCAAGGCGCCCTGTGCAATCATCTGCTGATTCGAGCTCAATTCATTGATGACCTCGCCATTACTGTCCTCGTCAGTCAACTGGCCCGCAATTGCTCCTTCTATGGTACCGAACATGAACATGATGAACAGGGTGAAAATCACCCAGAGAGGGCCCATTCGCTTCATCCTAGTCTCGTCATCCAACTTCAATGTCTGATCTCCAAGTGCCATCGCAGGTAGGTAGCTGATACACCCCATCATAACAAATACGAAAATGGCCCAGAACATCATATCACTCTCACCCATAACCATACCCACCACGACCATCAATACTGGAAGTCCCAAAGTTACCCCCATCCTCGCGTTAGGGACTGAAAGGAAGAGTGCCAAACCGGCACTCGCCATCATCAAGGGGAAAATGTAGTCTGAATTTTCATTAACGCCACCCTCTAAACCCCAGTAGGTGAAGACGGCGAAAATGCCCAATTGTGCCAAGGCTAGCAGGGATTTCGCAGAAAGGTCAATGGTGGGCATTTTGAACAAAGGGTTTTCTTCCATGCTACTGGGTGACTGATTTAGTAGATTACTACTTCCTCTTATTCGTGAGCTAGGGTGCCAGATTCACGAGGTTTCACTACCGCGGTTGTTGATAGTCATTCTGAGAGTGTTGTTGCGTCACTGCTGAAGGAACTTGCACAACTTGCTTCTGAGTCACCACAATTCGCCTCTTTGACCTCGCTGCTCCACCAAGTGCAACGCCTACGAGTAATCCTCCAGTGAGCGCAAGAATGCTAGCGTAAGTTGCATTGATTTTCCCGCGGAATTTGATGCTGATATGGATATCACCTGTGATGTCATTCGATGGGTCCCAGTCATCTGGAAGTGCAACTTCGCTGCCTGCAACGATTCGATATGACCCGGGAGTCATCATCCATGTGACATCATCCCCCGATCCTTTTCCTCCTGCTACGTAATCAAGTTCTGAGCCATCACAATCGGTGATGCCAGGTATGTTTGACCAGATGATGTCAGTTGATTCGGGACACTTGTCAGCTTGTTCCGAATCAATGACTCCTAACCAGAGTTGCAATGAACGCTCTCCTTGCTCAAGTCGTATCGTGCTGGTGATGTCAACAAATTCTGCATATTCAGGAATATCGATATCGCTCGCATGAACGTAGATGTGGTCGTGAGCAGGAGTCACGTTCATCACGACTTGCCCATCATATTCTAAGCCGAACAGAGCGAACAGATTGACCGCCAGAATCACAACGCCGAGCAGGGCTGTGAGAATCCTCCCGAACATTCAATCACTCTTCCAATTCATAATCTGGGAAGCGGTTGGTTGGAAAGAGACTTTTCGTGGAAGATGAGCAGATTTGTAAGCACGTTTCTGCCATTGATTCGTAAGGGAGATATACCACGGCTGGATGGGCTGAGCGTGCTTCAACGAGGTGCTCATGCCACCTTTCTGACACTGCTCGTCATGTCAGCATCATTGAGTGGGTGTTTCGGAGACGATGAGGATGAGGCACTGACTGAAGGAGACCTGCTCATCTCTGGCGCATTGGTTGCAGGCGATTGGAGCACAGTGACACTGTTCGCACAGCGCGACATGAGTGTCTATATCCCATATTTCGTCATGGACCCTAGTAGTAAACGAGCTCAGAATGGGACAGTCCTCGATCTTCAAGGTGGTGCGTCACAAGAGGTGACATGGTTGCTCCCTCCCCGTAATTCACAAGCACTCCTTCTCTTGGGAGGGTTTGGGCGTACCGATTGGCCTGTGAGGGCAGCCAATGAGTCTTGGAATGAATGGAGAGAATCTCCCACAGATTCAGGTGCAGTGACAGCCATCGAGAATGGTGAGAATGGAACGTGGAGGTGGCTGACCTCACATTCATCTGATGGGGGTGAAGCCATCTCAAAGATCCTCTATCCCGAGCGACCACAGCGCTCAGACTTGAGTGTCGAGCAAGGGAATGATGCCTCAGATGGTTGGGTCGATGGAAGGTCGGTGTATGAGTGGGTCAAATACATCACAGATGAAACACCTGATCCACTCGACCCAGCAGATGGTGCAAAGGGATACTTGGACCGATGGATAGGTAATGCCAATCCTGGTTATGAGGATGCCATCACATACTTCGAGGGTGTCATGGCAGGTTTTGGACTAAGAGTTGAAGTTCATCGATTTCAATCAGGAACGCTATGGGCAGTCAACATCTGCGGATACAAAGATGGAACACTGTTTCCTGACGAATGGCTCGTGTTCGGAGGTCATTTCGACATAGCTCCCTATGCAACACCGACATCGCTCTTACCTGGGATGGAACAGACGGGTTATGGTACTCGAACGGGAGCGTATGACAACACTGCAGGGTCTGCGATGGTTCTGACCACTGCAGGGGCGCTTTCTACCTTTGATGCTAGAAGGACCATGGTGTTCTGCTTATGGTCGAGTGAGGAAGAGGGGCTTTGGGGATCGAGTGCGTTTGCCAATGACCTCCCTGCTGGCGTTACGGTCTCGAATTATCTCAATCTGGACATGGCAGGAATCAATTATCCTGGAAATTATGCTCTCTCGGTTTATCTTGGTCCAGATGGCACAGGTGACGTGGTTGACCAAAAGGGGATGTTCCATCTAGCCGAATGGATTGGGTCTGATGCACTCGATCTATCGTATCAGATGGAACGCGGAGCTGCTGAATGGGAAGCAGGCGGAGAAACACCTCTATGGCAGAACGAATACAAAGACGTCGTTGCGATCTATGAGTCACCAACAGCGCGCAGCGACCATGATTCATTCCAACAGATTGGTGTCGCAACCCTCGGTTGGAACGGAGTCGTTGATGGATTCCCGTGCTATCACAAGACCTGCGACAAACTTCCCATTCTCGAAGAGTACATGGAGACCGACAATGCGACTGGTGTCGCCAATCTTGCTCACTCGTGGGACATCGTGACTTGGTGGGCAGTGTATGCCTTCTTGCACATGGACCAAACTCCGGTTCCCAACGAACTTTGAGTGTCCTTTCAATCATCATGTGGCCGAACAATCGCATCAGTCTTCTGATGGAACCTGGGACCCTGTAGATTCCTCAATCACAATTGATGGTGGGTCCTGAACAACGTTGGTCTGAGTCACACTCACGCTTTGTTGGTGGATGACCTCGTTGTCATCGCTCATCAGAACACTCCAAGGTCGTGCTAAGGCTACAAGACTCGCCAAGAAGGTCAAGACCGTCCCATAACAAACCAGTCGCAACAAGGTTTCCATTTCAGTCCACTCGCCGGAATTACTCATGTAGATACCTCCCCCCACAACCGCTCTCACAATGTATATGCCTTGTAATAAGAGATATACGACGATTCCAATGAGGCTGAGGGTGATCAACCATGCGCCTACACCTTGAGATGTGGAATCTTCCTGTACAACCATTGGGATATGGGATACGTGTTGAGGATTGGAGGTGTCTTGCACTACTGCGACCATGTCCATTTTCTGAGGCGGTTTTCCCAGCACAGTTGCCAGAGACCAGAGTCCTATTGCACCTAATGGAAGTGAACAGGTCTGGATCAACCATCTGGTGTTCGAGTAGGATTGCTTCGAGCCGACGTAGTACATCACAGCGGCACAACCTAAGATGAACACAGGCGTTTGAAATCTCTTCCAATCAACCATGATGTCAGCCATTCCCTTTGATATTTCAACTAAGTGTATTGTTCAAGTGAGTGAATATGTTTCAAGCACCGCCCCAGCGATCAGTAATCTGAAATGACTTGAACCGGTCATACTGAGAGTGAGCAGATATTCGTCAGATGGCGAGGGAATCACTCCAATAGTGCCGTGCTCGCTCTCTCCTGGACCCCATGACTCTTCCACACCATTCAGAGCCGAATTATCACGCAGTGCGAACGTGATGGTTCCGCCTTGACATGTAGCATCTAGGAAATAGATCATGTCATCCCATTCCCCATCACGTGGATGGTCTCCGGTGAGCAGAGTTTCGCGGATCTCTATGTCAGGACCATCCCATTCCCCAGAATACAGATCACCTGCTCGGATGAAGTAGACCTCTCCTGTGTGATTCAGACCTCCATCCGCAAAAGACATCTTCACTTGCTCGATTCCTCCGGCATCGGTCCATGTGAGTGTTCTGAACCATCCTACTTCTGCATCGTATCGATAGAGGAGGGTCGCGCCGTCAGCAGCCCTCGCTTCGATTTCAGCGATTTTTGATGTCGAATCAACTGAATTTGCTGTCGCATTCCATTGAGTCGAGAACAGGGTGAACTCCCATGCCGCTCCTTCAACGATCGGGAAACTGAGGAATGATTGAGGAACGCCGTTCTCGAACGTGCTGAGATTGTCTTTGAGGATTCTGCCAAGGAATGGATTGTGATTGAGAACCGCATGACGTCGTGCTTGGGCGATCTCAGCCGTGGTGAGCATGTATGCTGTTGCATTCTCTGTCTGATCATCTGCGACCACGAGCCGAACCGCTTCATCCGGGAAATCTGGGGTGACGATAGTGTACAACCACCACTGTCCGACGATCCATTCTGGGGCCTCGATGAGAGGTATCTCCATCACTTGCTTACCATCATCATCGGAGAGACATCCTCCCCACAGACCAGCGAGTACGAGAAGTATGAGCAGCCCGCCCATCCTCTGACCCATGGCCCTTCCGTCGTTCACAGCAATCGACATCAATCCCTTCTCATCAGTATGACGGGGCTCCATTTCAGTTTGCTCAGTTTTCATATCTGGGTTCGATAATCGACTACAATCCATGACTTGAGTTTCAGAATGCTCCAATCACACGTGGATAGAACCCTGAATTATTTCCATAGTGCCTCTCCAGATGTTGGTTCAATAATGAGAAGGATGTTTCCTTCAGGATAGGGTAACTATTTCACCACGCAAACTGTAGCGAGGCTATGACGGATGTAGGTTCCCTGCCTGGATATTATTGGCGGACCATCTCCACAATCGATTTATCGATAGGTTGGACGATGGGCCTGACCCACATCATCTCATTATTAGGAGTGATCACCTCGATTGCTCTGATTTTCTTAGCCATGCTAATCATCAGAGCGCGCCCAAAGGCAGCTGAAAATCGTTTCATGTGTATACTTCTCCTTGCTGAAGCGTGGAGGGTGCTAGCGCAGTGGTATAACCTCGTTCCACTCGGTCCCGAAGTCATACCTATCATTCAGTACTACAGAGTTGTATGGTATTTCTGCGGAATTTTATGCATTATGTTGTATGTATGTTCAGTAGCATTCTACCCGACAAAGAGAACGGAATTCATGAACAAGGATTCGATAAAGAACAATTTGTGGTGGGCTCTACCTGTTATCAGCGCAGTCCTTCTAGGATTGATGATCGCCTCCAACGGAAGTGTACAAGCGACCATAGGGGGAACCATGCATGTAGATTGTAGTCAACAAATGGTCTTCGACTCAGAGGGAAATGCTCCTGCCGTCCTGACATATTCACCCGGAATGGAGGAAACAACTGGGACTTGTAACGACCAACTCTCTCCATATGTCTACTTCGTACCCGAAGCAGGTTCCGGACTCAGTACTCTTCTCCTCATCACCCCTGTATTCTCAGCAACTATTGCCATGTTCATGATGAGAAATGCGTGGAAGAGGCTCAGTGAAGAAGAGGGTCGTGAAGATGAGGCTAATGAAGCACGCTCTCTGTTCATCGGTTTCTCAGGTAAGGCGATCATCAAAGGAATGGCGGTCATCTCGATCATCGCTACGACCGTGATGTTCGGGCGATTCAATCTGGCCGATATGACTTCGATAGAAGATACGAGACAATTAGTGATCTACTTCTACTGCCTGTATGCTTTCCTTTTCAGCATCCTGCTGACTGGAATGTTCGAGGGTGTCATGTTCACATATGCCATTCTCAAGAATGACATCTTGGGAATCGATGAGCGCTTACGTGCCACATTCAGTACTGCAGTCTTCGCCACCGTAGGTGCCATTCTGATTCTGCTTGGTACAGAGGCCATGGAATCTGCCACTGGATGGGGGTGGGCCGGAGGCATCATCATCGGTCTTCCCTTGATTGTGCTCCGCAAACCCATCTTCTCAGCGATCAACAAATTCTCATCGATGCTGATGCCTGAATCATTTACTCCCGATGAGAAGGTCTACCTTGAGGCCTATGAACTGGCGATGGAGGACCTCATCATCACAGCGGAGGAGCGTCGTTTCCTGCAGCTTCAGGCCAAGACCCTTGGATTGAATGAGCAGAGGGTCCAACACCTTGAATCGTGGTATGATGCCAGTCTCGAGGAAGAGTGAGGTGAGTGGTTTTTACTCCCTGATTTGCGTTCAATCAAGTGTTGTGTTTTGTTGCTTGAAGACATCAAGAATGAAGGAGATTGCCCCTCTTCAAATGCCATTTGCGGAAAGAAGATGGCCTACCTGAAGCCTACCTTGGCACAATCATGTCTGCCTCAACGGATAAAAGTGGGAATGTCCCCCTCGTTGAGAAAAAGGGAGCAGAATTACTGATCTCTTGCGTTGTTGCCGTAGGCGTGACGATGTTACTTCTATTTCCCTCTCTGACAATGGCTGTAGTCAAACCACGTCTATATGATGGCACCATTAACGTACTTGGAAGATATTCCATGAATTTCGATGCATATGAGCACATATCTATGACAAGTGAATCACCAGTGATCGCAATTGGCAGTTCAAAAATGCGTGAAGCGTTTGATGGTCAATTGCTGGGTGAAATTGACGACCAGGATCATGATTTCTACAATCTCGCACTTGCAGGTGACCTGCCATATGTGCGGATGTTAGAAATCTCCGCCATCATTGACCTGAATCCTACATTTGTCGTTATCGAGATTGGGCCGAATACATTTTCTTCATTAGCAACTCCAGTACCTGAATCAGTTCTTTCACGAATGGCACATATTGCTTCATTGGGTGCAGTCGATCTTGAATCCATACCCATGGATGTGCTGAATCAAAGTGACATGGAGATGCTACCCATTTCGCGCAAAGATCAGTTGGAACATTTGTCATCCTATGTTCCCAAAGCGATAGATGGCACGCTGAAAATTGAATTAATGACCACATTTCGTCTACCACATCCTTGTTTAGAATCCCCTGAAGATATCCATGCGTCATCGGCTGCCGTTGTATGTGTCCCGCTTCCAGATGATCCAGCATACGATGAATATCTGCGATATCCAACTCAATTTCCGAACACTCTCAAGAGCATTAAAGCAGGAAATTCATCATTAGGGACGATTGAAGAATTCTACGGGTCAGCATTGGATTCATATCTCAACAGAAGCAATCACAATCCAGAAGGAGTCGTGAACAAGAATCAAATATCGTTTGAATACATGATTGAGCAGTTCACTTCTGCTGGAATTGAAGTGATTCTAGTTGGACTGCCCTATAATCCGGTATTGCTTGAGCGCCTAGAACCTGGGCAATGGGATTACTATAACCAGACGATAGAATCCTACGTCGAATTGGACTTAGTGACTGTATGCGATATGATGTGGGATCCCGATTGGAAAGAAGAACATTTCAATGATTATGTACATATGTCCCGGGAGGGTGAACTCCTCTTTACAGACAAATTGATGCAACAGATCGCACCTCTTCTGGAGGGCTGATGGATGAATTTTGTCACCTCTGAATACTACCTCTTATTTCTGCCAATTGTATTCTTATTGACATTCACAGTTGGAAAAAGGCAGCGTCGCAAGCAGATCGGCATTTTGTTGGCTAGTTCGTATGTCTTTTTTTGGTTAGCCTCAGGATGGCACATTCTCCTTCTCCTCACATCTACATTGGTTGATTGGACTGCAGGACGAAGAATTCACGAAAATGACAATCAAAAGATGCAGAAGAGATGGTTGATTTTCTCATTGGTCACCAACTTAGGATTGCTTGGTGTATTCAAGTATCTCGACTTCATCATTGAATCTTGGAATTGGGCTTCACTACGCCTCACGGGTGCACCTGAGATTGGAACATTAGGTCTTCTTCTTCCAGTAGGAATCTCCTTTTACACGTTCCAAACGATGTCTTACACAATTGACATCTATCGTGGAAAGAACACACCCTATGATGACTTTCTCTCTTTTGCTTGTTATGCAGCTTTCTTTCCTCAACTTGTTGCAGGTCCCATTGTGAGATCTGAACACTTCAAACAAGAAATTGAGAATACTCTGAGTCCTGATCCAATCCAGTTTCGACTTGGGCTGACTCTCATCGTGTATGGTCTGGCAAAGAAACTGATTATTGCAGATAATGTTGCCATCCACGTGAATGAGATATTTGTTGAAGGTGCACCTCTTGACAATATAGGGTTAGTCTGGTGGGGTGCTCTTGCATTTGGCATACAGATATATTGCGATTTTTCTGCTTATACGGATATTGCCATTGGCTCCGCCATACTGTTTGGAATTCGATTACCAGAGAATTTTGACTCACCTTATGCTGCTCGCTCTCCACAAGATTTCTGGAGACGGTGGCATATATCTCTGTCAACTTGGTTGAGAGATTATCTCTACATTCCTCTTGGTGGAAGTAGAAATGGGCCACGAATCATGTTGTTTGCACTGATGATGACAATGTTACTTGGTGGCCTATGGCATGGTGCTTCGTGGAATTTCGTACTATGGGGTTTGTTGCATGGGCTATTGCTCATTGCTCATCGATTATTGCTGAAACTACGACTCGTACATCTTGCATTTGAGAGAAAACCGAGAACCTCACTTCTTGTTGGCTGGATTGTGACTCAATATTTTGTCTTCATGACCTGGCTTGTTTTCAGAGTAGAGGACACCTCAATCCTGATTCCCTCATTGAAGACATTTGTTGGAATTGGAGCGCACTGGGATATCTGGGAACTATATTATGCCCTTCCTGAGATCAAACTTCTCACCCTTGGCATCGCCATTTTGTTCATCATTGGTCATTTCATCAGCTGGAAAATAGGTGGGCTGAAGCATTGGATTGCAAATCGCAGACCTGTGGTTTGGGGAGTGGCAATTGGAGTAATGCTCTCACTTGTGTTTTTGCTACGTCCTGCTGAAACGAGTGACTTCATCTATTTCAGATTCTGACTCCACATGCTTTTGCGAATGCATCATGTCTTAGTTGTCCCTAACAATGGACGCGGATGATAGTGGTCCGCGCTCCCGGACTTGAACCGGGGACCCCCTGATGACCGCCTGTGCCGCGGTCGTGCGTCGTTCAGTCTACAGTCAGGTGCTCTACCAACTGAGCTAAGCGCGGTGTTGGAGCCATCACGCTCGCCTTCTTGACGTTTTGTCCCTCTTTCGCCATCTACAAGAGTGCTTGAATCGTACATCTCAGTCCCATAGGAACGTCAAGGGTTATACCATCCAGACGGGGGGTGCCAAGACCGTATCGGGATGCAGCCCAAATCAGCGGACAGCGCCACCCACTCATTGCTCACCCACTACGACGACCTCGTAGCGGCAGTACGAGAGGATACAGTCGAAGAGGAAGCAGAGCGTGCAGGTGTGAAGGATGACAATGAGACTCCCGACCCGAGAATCCTCATCATTGGTTGTGGTGGTTCGGGCAACAACACACTGAATCGAATCAGCCACCTCGGTGTTGAAGGTGCCGTCACAGTAGCGGTCAACACCGACAAGCAACATTTGGATCACACCGTTGCCCAGCAGAAACTCCTTGTCGGTAAGCACATCACGCGTGGCCTTGGTGCGGGTGGCGATCCAGCCGTGGGTCGCAGATGCGCAGAGGCAGCCCGCGGAATCATCCGCAACATCGTTTCGAATTCATCACTCGTCTTCATCTGTACCGGGCTT
>CAZMJD010000044.1:0-4036 GCA_964566385.1 uncultured Candidatus Poseidoniales archaeon
GATAATATTCAGCGTCCTTTTATCTCGAACAATACGGGCAAACGCATGAGGGGGCTGTACAGGATATTTGTCAAGTTCCTCAAAGGCTGCTTGCTGTGCTGCGGCGGCTCTCTGGCGCTGCCGGCCCGAACCTCGACCTTTCTTCTGAGCCAAACTCGTCCTCCCCCATTATACGATGAGGAACTAGCCATGAAATAGGTTTGGCAACGAAGGAGTCAGTCCTGCACCTCTTCGCCCGAGAAATTGAATGTTTCAGAAGTCAGCAGGGATTCGGCATCATGCTGAGCTGTTTCAACATCGTCATCGACATTGCACCACACTACATCCGCCAAAGTGATGACTTCAGCGAGCCCGAAACCAATCTCTCTTTGATCACGAGCTTGGAGAGATTCAATGGAACCGTCTTCTGGCCGACCACGCTGCTTCAGACGTTGCCATCGCATGGAATCATCCGCAGTGACGGCTATGAGTAGTGGCCGTTGACCAACGATTTGGGTAAGTCGCTCCAGTTCAACTGGGCTCCTGACGCCATCGACAAGGACATCTCGGTCGGCCATCAAATCCTCATTGATCTGAATTGCCAACCTATCCGCAATTACAGTCGGACCATGAGATTCTCTCAGGTTGGTTGCAACGCGGCCGGTGACCTCAGCACTATGGTCAAGGCCAAGGCGTTCAACCTCTGAACGTACCACATCACCCATGGTCCTGATAGACCATTGAAGCTTGCGAGCGGTCTCTGAAAGTATGGACTTGCCACTGCCTGGCATTCCACACACTGCTACGAATCGAGCCATAATGTCCGCCTCATGCATCAATGAATGATTGTTTGTGCCATCGCCGGCCAACTACGCTAAGCAGAAGAGTGCCAATACCCAGTAGGACGGCTGAAATTGCAATAATCGTACTGAAGCCGCGGCGTGCTTGCCATTCATATTCAGATGCCGCTGCATCCAACCCCCCTGTTCTGACCTGAGTGTACCAGTTCTCAAGCAAACCAGTGTCCCCCTGAGTAAAGGAGAGGAAGAAGAGCATCATCAATGGTAGGGTTGTGAAAAGATAGAACCAACCCATGATTGAAACATCAAAGATAGCCTTGTTTGGAGAAAGGCCCATCAAAAATGCTGTCAATGCTACGATGTAAACCGAATTAGCAAGCATCACGATAAGAGCGGGAAAAAAGGCACCCCATTGATCTAAGCGCTCGGCCATCAGCATCAGAAAGAGAATCGATATCCAAGTTGTTGCAATCAGATAAACAATCACTTTGATTCGAATCAAATCTGGAACAGTCACTGGAAGAACATCATAGGGATCCGGACGATCGATACCATTGATCCAACTATAGAAGTTGAATCCAAAAAATCCGAGGAAGGGGGCATAGGAGAGGAGATTGAAGGGGATAGGAGCTTGTGTGAAATCGATTGCTGTCGCAATAAGTAGGAGGACAATAAGAGGAATAGAATACGAGAGGGTCATCTTCACCAGTGCACCTGAACGAGCAAGGTCCACGAATTCCTTAGCGATGAGGGCACGCGTCCTTGAAGAAAAGAAAGGTATCCCTGCCCATACCGCGTTGAATAATGGTCGATGCTCCGAAGTAGAGATTCGTTCGGTGATCTCAAGGAGTGTCGCTCCAATCAGCACAAATGCTGCGGTTTGCACTAGGCCGAGAAACAACCAGATTGGGTCATGAACAAGTTGGAAGGCAAGTCCAGGTAGAGCTTGGTCCAATGGAATTGGACCTCTTAACACACCCAAAACCACAACGATGACCAATATTGGTGATACCAAACGCAACCAACCACCTCGACTGATTATTGAAGTGAGGGCGAACGATAGGGCAACCCCATGGGCAAGAGTCAGCGAGAGAGCAAGGAAGGTCACAGGGATGCTCAGTGGTCGTAGGGGTGAGCCAAGTTCACCGAATGTATTGAAAATCAGACCCAAGCCCATACCAAGCATCATCGGGATGAGAATCATTCCAATGTAAAACAGGACTTCTTTCACATAGTGGGCGACATAGGTAATGTTCGGACGCAGGGGGTGAAAGAATGGAGTCAGAATCAACATGGTGCGGCTACCAGACCTGCGACCAATGGAATCTTGTACAAAAAAGGCGAATGCCCCCATACCAAGTGAAAACAGAAAGATGGGAAGATGTATCGAACGTTTGATTTCATCCCAAGTGAAGGTTTTGGCTTCTCCGCCAGACCCAGGTATCCCACCTTCAAGAAGAAACTGGAGGGCGATCACAAGAATCGAAGTGAATCCAATTATCACAACTGGAAACAGAAGGAGGTGCCGACGTTTTGCCCTATCGAGGTTCTGTCGCCATTCCTCTTTCAGCATGAGGCCAAGAATCGTCCTGAATGAAGAAACAGTTGATGCAGGGACGATCAGAGACTCTGTAGGTTTCATTCATCTCCCTCAGACACATTTTGTTTGCTTTCCGAAACGAGGCGGATAAAGACATCCTCTAATGTCCATTCACCTGATTTCCTTATGTCCTCAAAGGTGCCATGTGCAAGGACCCGACCCTCATCAATTACAGCAAAGCGCGTACATAGACGTTCGGCGATTTCAAGGATGTGACTGCACAAGAATATCGTCCCACCCGCTGCAACATAATCAACAAGCAGTTCTCTCGATTTACGTTGATAGAGCGGGTCGAGATTGACAAAGGGTTCATCGAGGAATAACAACCTTGGTTTGTGCATCAAGGCAGCGCTGAGCATTAATTTTTGACGTTGGCCTTTCGAGAGGTCTTTGCACAAAGTCTTGGCTCTGTCTGTTATGCCAAAGAAATCCAACCAATGTTCTACAATCTCATCGATACCCGAAAGGTCTCGCAATCTTGCCACCATGGTCAGAAATTCATGGCCCGTAAGAAAAGACGGGGGTGATTCAGATTCAGGAACAATACCGATGTTTGCTTTCAGCAAGCGGGAATCACTCACGGGATCAATTCCAAGAACGTTCGCACTGCCTCGAGAAGGTGGAATCTGCCCCGTTAGCAGCCTGATGAATGTGGATTTTCCAGCACCATTGGGTCCAAAGACGCCAAAGAATTCTCCTGAGTGAACTGTCACGTCGAGAGGGTGCAGTGCAATGAATGAACCGAACCTTTTGGCAAGGCCGACGGCCTTTACCACTGGTTCGGGCTCAGCCTCTGATTCGATTTCCACCACTCACCCCTCAATGATGGACAGACTATGTCAGGTTATGAGTGCATGTCTTCGGCAACGCCAACATCCTTACAGAGCACGCCCCTGTCGATGTGCTATGGCTGAAGTTCCACAAAGTAGTGTTGTATCTGTTGAAGAAGTACCAATCGATCATGAAAATTCAAGCAAAGGAATCATTGCAAAGGTCATCATTAATCGACCTGAGAAATTGAATGCACTGAACTCAGATGTTGTGGCTGGGCTGAAAAAAATTTGCAGTTGGGCAGAAGAGAGTGACCATGTCAGAGTGTTGGTCATTTCTGGTGCAACGCCGGACCCTCCTCCAGAAGGTAAGAGGAAAAAGCCGAATTCCTTTGTTGCAGGTGCAGACATCACAGAGTTTGTTGGAACCAATTCCAATGAGATTCGTGAGAGGTTCATGGACAATGCTATCGAAAGCGTTTGGAATCTAAGTAAACCAACGATTGCAATGGTTGACGGTTTTGCACTTGGTGGTGGATGCGAGTTGGCTTGTTCATGTGATCTTCGAATCGGTAGCACTCGCGCAGTCTTCGGAACTCCTGAAATCAATCTAGGCCTGATTCCAGGCTATGGTGGTACTCAAAGACTACCGCGCTTGGTTGGATTAGGTTGCGCCATGGAAATGATTCTTGGAGGCGAGATGGTAGATGCGGAAAGAGCACTCAGCATCGGCTTGCTAAATCATCTTTGTGAGATCGATGAACTGGAACAGAAAACCATGGAGATTGCAAAGAACATTGGTAGTAAATCACCATACACTATCAAATTTGCAAAGAGGACGGTTCGCTTATCACTTGAGTTCCCACTTAGTAAGGGGCTGGAGGCGG
>CAZMJD010000044.1:4046-10200 GCA_964566385.1 uncultured Candidatus Poseidoniales archaeon
ATTTTGCAAACCTTTTCGACTCCGAGGATCAAGCAATTGGAGTCAAGGCTTTTCTTGAAAGAAGCGAACCAAAATGGATTGGAAAGTAGATTACTCATCCAAGGAGCGTTCATCCCTGAGTGCAGCAAGTCGGCCGGACGCTGTATCTGGAGCAGGAGGTGGTGGGAGGTCACCAAGTTCAGATATCTCCAAAACGGGAGATTCTTCCACATTTGATTCACCTGGTTTGCGGAACTGAAGTGAATCTACGGGTTGTCGTACTTTGAGGAGCCTTTGCTCATCGATTCTGACAAGAGTGCTCGCCGCAACTCTACCTGAGTCCAAGTGCAGTGGTTCAGCAATCACCTCAAGATTGTCGTGACCACTTGCAACAAGTGCGTTGAGATCCTCATCAGGGGCATCCTCTATCTGCCGCTGATGTACCTCATTCTCCCTGAGTTGTGACACACGTGTTCGGCGCCTCATCTCAACTCGTTCCCTAATAGCAGCATTGCGTTCAAGTCGAGCATCAATCGAAATCTGAATGGATTCCTCTTCTTCTTCCTCCGCCAGATGAATCGCCTCCTCAAGCTCTTCATCGATTTCTTCAAACTCCTCCTCTGCACTCTGAATTGCCGATTCATCTTCGCCAAGTGAGATTGTATCTGAATCGACTGTTGATTCAGCACCATCGATCAGATCTTCTTTACGTTCGGCACTGTCAGCTGCTGATTCGGCTGAAAGCACAGGAGCGGGGATATCTTTGCTCTTAGCAGAGGGAGAGGTGGAGGGCGTTCTGCGTTGCGGGGACGCTGGTTTTCCCGGTCGAAGTGCAATGACCAGACTGAGAAGAGCTAATCCAATCAGACCATAGGCGAGATTGGTGGCATTGGACTGATCTACGAAGATGAAGTAACCATAGGTAGACCCGAAGAAAGTCAACCATGCCATCAGGCGCAACGCGGACGCCACAACTCGTGGCGCACGTCAGCAGGTTTGACCATATCGGAAGTCTAGTCATCTTGCACCAATAGATGAAGTAGATTCTCTAAAGCTCGAACTCTGTGACTATGACGGCGTTTGTATGTATCACCTAGGCGGGCGAACGTAGACGTTTCACCCTCTGGAATAAAGATTGGATCAAAGCCGAATCCTTCGTTTCCATCGATGCCCTGAGCAATGTTACCATCGATGCGACCTTCAAAATGATGAGTTTGTCCATCAAGATGCAGAGCTATCACTGCTTTGAAGTGAGCACGCCTATCTGATAGACCTCGCATTAACGATATGACGCCCGAACATCCTAATGTTGAATGAGCAAAGGAGGAGAATGCCCCAGGAAATCCACCCCATGCCTCAATGAAGAGACCTGCATCCTCGACAAAGGTTGGCACGCCATCACCATCAAAGAGGCTCAACACTTGTTCAAGTTTCGAAGAGGATATCATCTTCAGTGAAGGAGATTGGGGCTCCACAATCTGTAGAATGATGTCACTAGACACGCCTTCAACCGTTACTCCAGATGAGAGGAGATACTCCTGAGCCTCTGCTAACTTGCCAACGTTGGACGTGACGAACCTCAACCTCCTAATCATAGACGTCGGAGAATCACCCACAACATCAAGGTGCTCTCCATACCCACATCAGTCCAACATTCACGACTCGGTGACTGGGATGTTGATTCAGCCGTGATATCTTACCCGACCAAGGATACTCTCGAATCGGCGGACAACAGACACGCTAAGTGGATCATGTCCTGAACAAGTGGAGATATAACCTGCTAGAACGTTATTCATAGCTGCCTCAAGTCCTGGATGGCGGGCATCAAGACTCTCTTTCAACACATGAAGATCAAGGCCGAGATGTTCAAGCTCGGGTGCTCTGCGGGCTAAACCAAAATCAACAATAGAGAGGCCATTCGGACCAACGATCACATTGTGTGTAGTTGGATCTCCGTGTACGATTTCATGTTCATGGAGCAGTCGTAACATGCTTCCTAATTTCTCAAGTAAATCTGCAGCATCTGCAGGTCCTGCATGATCAAGAATCTCACACAGAGGATCTCCTTGAATCCGCTCCAAGATGATGATCCTGCCCTCACGCAGTGTGCCCAGAACTTCAGGAACCGGCAACCCCTTCTCATGGAGGATGCGGAGGATTGAGACTTCAGCAGCCATGCGTGAGCGAACAACCCGGCGCTCCAGTTCAGGATGCCTATATGTTCTAGGATGACGGCACTTCAGAACTGCTGAGCGCCCCATCCAAATACCGGCTACGACTTGCGCCTCGGCACCGCTATGGAGTGGGGTCTCTGCCGACCAGATGTGGGTCACGACACAGTCCAGCATTTGCATGACTTCAAAGGTGAGGGTAGCGTCGAATAGTACGTGCTGAACCTACCCGTGATTCAGGCCAATCCGATGGCTCACTTTGCCAACATGTCCGAGGAAGACATCGCAGAAAGGATTGAGTTGATCCGTGAAAAAATGGATAATGACCTCCTTATTCTTGGTCACCATTACCAGAGTGATGCCATCATTCAACATGCTGACATGACGGGGGATTCCTTCCTTCTTGCACAACTTGCTCGATCCTCAAATGCAACTCACGTTGTTTTCTGTGGCGTCCACTTCATGGCAGAGAGTGCAGACATACTCACTTCAGATGAACAGATGGTTTTTCTTCCAAACATGCGAGCTGGATGTTCCATGGCAGACATGGCAACATTGACAGATGTTGAAACTGCTTGGTCGCAACTCTCTGAGCATTGCGTGATTCCAGTGACATACATGAACTCATCAGCGGAAATTAAGGCCTTCGTTGGCCGTCACGGGGGAACTGTATGCACCTCATCAAATGCTCATACTGCTATGAAATGGGCCTTTGAAGAAGTTGGAGAAGAAGGGAAAGTTCTCTTCATTCCGGATCAGCACCTTGGTAGAAACACCGCATTAGAAATGGGAATGACACATGATTCGATGATGGTTTGGAATCCTGCGGCACCTCCTGAACCGAAGGAAATTGAAGGGAAGGACCTGCTACTCTGGCATGGCTATTGTTCAGTGCATCAACGGTTCCGTGTCGACCAGATTGAACGGTTCCGGGAGGAGCATGAAAAGGGAAAGGTCGTTGTTCATCCTGAGTGCTCTAATGCCGTCGTCGAAATGGCAGATGCTGTGGGGTCGACCGAATTCATCCGTTCTTGGGTAGCGGAACAGAAGCCTGGTGATGTCATAGGAGTAGGAACAGAGGTTCACTTAGTCCAACGCCTGAACGATCTTCACCCGGATAGAACCGTGTTATGTCTTGACGATTCTGTCTGTCCATGCTCAACAATGTACATGATCCAGCCCCCCTATCTACTTGCACTTCTTGAAAGTCTGCTTGAAGGAAAGTTGTTCAATCAGATCACCGTTGAACAAGATACGGCAGATTATGCTCGAAGGGCACTTGAACAGATGCTTGAATTACGGTGATAGGTTGATGAGGCAAACGATTGCAGCCCTGCTTCTACTAGTCTTGCTCACGCCCATGTTTGCAGGATGTCAATTGAATCCAAGCACAGAGGATCACGTAGAGGACATTGAATCAAAGATCAAGACAGGAACCCAAGTGACAATTCAACTCAACTGGACCTCTGCAGGTTCTTCCCTGATTGGACGTATCAATGTCAACCTGTGTCCGTTACGACCTGACCACGTTGCTTCATTCCTCGCTCACGTCGAGAATGAAAAATTCGATGGAACACCCGTGCATCGCATCATTCCCGAGATGTACATAGCGACAGGTGATTTTGAACAAGGCGATGGAACTGGAGGCCATGCTGGTATCGATGGAACCGGAATTGGTGGTGAACCTGAGAATTGGACGGTCCATCCAGTCCATACCCCTGCACTACATCATGGACCTGGAGTCCTGACAACCGGGACTGATGGAAACACGTCGTGGGGTTCTGTCTTTTTGATGCTAGGTGAGAAGGCTGATTTCAGCGTGCTTGATGACAGTCACGTACCATTTGGAAGAGTTGCAGACAATGCATCGCTCGACCAGATTACAGAGATCTCTGAATTCAACCGAGGTGCTGCTAATAGGCCAAGACCTGAGGTCCATATACTCACCATCATACCAAAAACAATTGATTATGATATTGCTATGGACGCCTGCATTCGTGAAGCATGGAAAACATGATCAGAGAATTGCAGGGCCACTGGAAGGTGCTGATTGATCCAGTTGTTCGAGAATGTTATCCACAATCGAACTAAAAGCAAGAGCTGTAGTTCCTTCTGGCTCCGCTAAAACACGGTGAACCCCATCATCCCCCCCGCGTACAACACCCGGATCGAATGGGATTCGGCCTAGGAATGGGACAGAAAGTTGTTGGGCAGCTTCTTCAGCACCACCGCGCTTGAATATATCTAGAACTGCACTCCATCTGCCATCTTCATCTGAGGTCACATTCTGCGTGATACCTGCAGGTGCATCAATACTCACTTGTGTCTTCCTCAATGGAATTCCTTCAGCATCGGTGATCATACCACTCACAGTATAACCACTCATGTTCTCGACAACACCAAGAATTGGAATCTTGAGAGTTGTGGCGAATCCTGCTGCCTTTCGGCTATCCATGAGAGCAACTTCCTGAGGAGTTGATACAATCACCATGCCATCAATGTCAGTTATCGTCTGAGCAACTGTGAGAGGTTCATCACTCGTTCCCGGTGGGAAATCAATGATCATGTAATCGAGTTCGCCCCATGCTACATCTCCAATGAATTGTTGAATTGCACCGAGTTTGATAGGACCACGCCACACGACTGGTTTGTCATCGTCTTCAAGTAGAAACGCCATTGAAATCACTTTCAAACCTCGATGACTAGCGATAGGAAGAATCATGCCATCATCAATTGAGAGTTGCTCACCCCCAAGCCCGAGCATCTTTGGAACATTCGGACCAGTGATGTCAATGTCTAGAAGACCTACTTTTGCGCCTTTCTGGGCCAGTGATAATGCAAGACCGACGGCCACAGTAGATTTTCCAACACCGCCCTTGCCGGAAAGCACCATGATCTTACGATCGATGTTATCGATCATCTGTTGTATGCGCATCTTACGACGCATCGCTTGATAGGCCTGCTCCATCTGTTGCGGATTCTGTTGAGGAGGCTCAGAAGGTTGACTTGGGTTGTGAACACTGACCGGACTCTCATCAGCAGCCATGATAAACCGAGGACGATGGAGTTCAAGAACCTCCCCAAACAAATCTATCCATTGTTTGAATTACTTTGCGACATGGTACCTGATGATAACGTGCGAAGCAATGCTTCTAGGGATACGTTTGGAATTATTGATTGGTGAAGGATGGACGAACCAATCCAGAGTATCACATGTGCAAAAGTGATGATGAAGACCATGCCTATTCCTATATCATCAGGGAAAAAAGGTGCTAACACGCTAAGAATAGCAAAATGAAAGACATAGATGGTCAATGAGAGGCGGCCTGATGGTGCAAGTAGGCGCATGAGTAAGGTGAGACGATCTGAGAATGCCCTGAAAAGGTTCCATAGAAAAATCGTCCACGCAAGAGAAACCAGTACGAACCATGGGTTCGCTGGGAAAAAGGTGAGAAGCCCTTCTCCAATCGTCATCGCCCAACGACGACCTGTTGCTAAAGCGATCCCTCCTGTCAGAATGAGTGTGGCAAAGGCAAAGACACCACTGTGGCGAAGGGCCGGTGATTTATCATCCGTATCAAGCAGGTCATGTTCAAGAATCCCACCTATCAAGAAGTACACCACCCAAGGGAAGACAGGATAGGTTCCATTGATGAACAGACGAAGACACCACTCTTGCACAGAGGACGAGGCAACAAACCACCACCAATCCTGCTCTGGAACAAGTGAAGGGAATATAATAAAGAAAATTACTGGAGCGAAGACGATTGCAATGGCATGGACAAACCTCGCTCTAGAATAGATGAACCAAGTTGAAAGAGAATAGAGGATTCGGTCCCCCTTGAGCATCAAAGGTGCCAGAAGTGTGCATATGGCTAGCAAACTAAGGACACCAGGAGTGTACCACTTGAAGCGCTGAGGCAACAACAGATTAATCACTAATTGAAGAAGAAAAAGAGACACGATCCGAACACAAAGCCATCGAGTAATGGGGAGTCTAGCAT
>CAZMJD010000045.1:0-10137 GCA_964566385.1 uncultured Candidatus Poseidoniales archaeon
AATGTCGAGATGACATCATTCTACACGGGACTGAATTGTGAAGACAATGATGACGATGGAACAGATACCGATCCAAACGGCGATGGTTTCTATGATGCTGTCTGGGATCGTGGTATGCTCGTTCAAGGATACATGAAATATGGCAATTACATCATTGAACACTATTACGATGTTGACAATGACAATGATGGGATTCCGGATCCTGAAGACCCAGATGATGATAACGATGGAATCCTCGATTCAGCACAAGAGGGAATATGTTTCTGGGGTGAAGAGAATCACCCTTGGGATCACGACAATGATGGAAACTATGATTGGCATCCAAACGGGGATTGGGATGGAGATGGTATTCTCAACAATGATGAAAATATCGTTGGAGTGAATCTGCATATCTCGCGTTGGGACCACGATAATGATGGTGATCGAGATGATCTCGATGAGGACGATGATGAAGATGGAATGAAAGACAAAGATGAGGTGCTCCTATGGCCACAACGGTTCTTCACGAATTCAACCAACCCTTGGGATCATGACGACTATGGTAACGGTGAAGGAATCTGGAATCCGAACGACCCCCTCACCGGACCAGATGGGCAAGACATCGATGACGACAGCGATTATGAAGGAACACGCGGTGATTGGACACTTGATACCGAGCAATGGGAAACTGTGACAGAAGGAGGAGCATATTATCCAACAAACTGTACAGGTGCTCCTTCCAGTTCAGACTGGGATCGTGACAACGATTGTGTCCTCGATGCCGATGATAAATGGCCAACGCGAATCTACCTTGACAACTTCTCACGTCCAATGTGGATCGATACGAAGGTTCCTGCAGTCTTCAACGGTCACGTCGACTGGAAGTTAGATGGGTTCAATTGGACTCCAGCGCCTGAAATCCCCATTCAAATCATCATCAGATGGAAGGACAACCAAACAGTTGCCATTGAATCAGCAGATATTTTGACCGATCAGAACGGGGATTTCACGGTTGGTCAATTCCTGCGTCCTGAAGATCTTCTACCTGCAGCCAACGGAACCTATGAAGTCTGGGCTGAAGTTACAGAACTGTTCTTCCACGATTATAGCAAGACGCCGAATTACGAAACTGGAGTTATGGCTAATCTGACTGCAGATATCGCACTGTGGGAATATTTCAGATCGGAAGAACAGCCACTATGGTTCGATTTCAAGGCCCATTATGAAGCCGATTGGACTCGAAACATCTACGATAATCGCCTTGTGCACGCTCCCTTCACCTTCACTTTGAAGGGACCAAGCACCGCACCTCTCGACGCACTATCTTCTGAATATCCCTTCAAGGATGGAAAGAATATCACAAATGGTGGGGCCGGGTTCAGAACTGATCGGTCTGGTTGGGCATCAGTGACGTATGATCAGGCTAACGATACTTGGGACCAAGTGCGTTGGAATGTGAATCTGAATAATGGAAGAGGGGGGTATGAACAGATCTTCTTCAATCCCGTGACCGAAGATCATGATTCACAGGGTGCCTATGAGTACACCAATACTAGTTTAATCAAAGGTGAATATGCTGTTGAGGGGTTCTTGCAGCCTGAACTCTCTAGCACGGGCATCTATCCTCACACAGTGGGTGATGAAACAACCACGTTCATGATCAGGGCAGTTCATCGGATGTTCCTTGATGCGAAGATGCACGTGCCTTCGACAAATCCGATCCAATATTTCGATAACAACATCTTCAATGGAGCTAGTTTCGGAGCTTGGCGGACTGTTCTCTACACACCTGCCCTACCAGAAGGGGTGACGTGTGAAGAAGCTGGTGTCGGACTCTCTTACCTGCTATGCTGGGACGGAGATCCCGCTACCCTTCCAGGTGCTGCGGACCAGAATGTGACGAGTCCAAGTGAACAAGCGATGAAATTCGTTAGTGTCAATGCAACCCATTGGACGATTGATATGCTCAGCAGTGGAAGCCTAGACGTCCCACCATGTGGTCCGGTTGACACCACACTGAGTTCGAGCTTAATCCGATGTGAAGTCGTCCCAATCATGAGTATACGTGAAGAGTTCGAAGTTACGGGAAGTGCAGCGAACAGGAGTCATGTGGGATGGGCTTGTCCACCTCCAACAACTGCATCAGATTGCTACCGTGATGGAAAAACCGACCCCATCAATCTCATGATGGACGTGAATGGCGATGGTGGATTCAGTGGATCATTCTCAGGCAAGGCAGAGATTGCTAAGACCGAATATCCAAGATTGGTCGATTCAAGCGGGGATGGTCAACTCAATGGAAGTGATGATGATGCCATCTATGATTTCGACTTCTATTGGAACCCAAACTATGGTGCTGGAACCTACATGATTTCGACGAATTTCGCTCAATCAGGTTACTACTTCACTGGTGAGGTGGAAAATGTCGCCTACAGTACAGGAACATATGCTAACATCACCCTGACTGGTGAGACACAATTCACGATCACATCCTCTCCAAGAATCTACAGGAATACGCAGACGATCATCGATGCTCGACTCATCGACAATGCGGGCTTACCAGTTTCTTCCGTTGGAGTTGACTGGGCATGGCTTGGTTCAGGTGGAGATGTTACGACAGGTACGGCTTTCACAGATGCAGGGGGTCTGTTCCAGATCGAATTCGATATCGAGGACGATCATGAATTGGGTGAATTCGACCTCAGGCTCTCCTATGCTGGGTCTAAATTACTCAAAGGAACTACATCTGAATTACAGGTCTGGGTCGTTTCAAGAACGCACTTGCTGGAATTACCCACCGTCTCATGTGCTCCACGATGCATGGCTGGAGAAACATGGGAGGTTGCTGTTCGAGTCATCGACGATAATCGCACACCATTTACAGATGAGGGTGGAACGCCAATCGATGGAAGAGGTACTGTGCAGGTCATCTTTGAAGGATTGGATAAACAAGACAGGGTTCATCGACGCATAGTAGGAGAAATTGTTCCAAGTTCTGGCCAGGCTCGCAAAGAGTTCCTCCTGAACCCAGCTGACATCCGGTTGATGAAAGACTCCTATCTGCCAGATGGATATGGGCCTGTTACGGTTCATCTGAGGTATGTCGAAGACTTGCCGCACGAAGGATGTCTTGAGAATCGGACCCAGTTAGAGGATAGTGGGCTTCTGAACCTACAAGGTGCTTGGGACCCATGTACATCCATACCACTGAGCAATGATTTCCGAATCACCATGCCATACTACAACGATGGTGGAGGGTTCATGCTCGTCTCACGTCCATTGTTGTCCCTTGATAATCAAGAGACTGACATCTATACGAGCGATGCAGAAGGGAACGCTAAGCCAATGATCTTGCAAGGTACCTTGAGGGATGAACTCGGTGAGCCATTGGATGACAGGCGCGTCAGAGTATCGTGGAGTATGGAGAATGATTTCGGGGCCCCTGGAAAATGCCGAAGCGGACCTAACAACTTCGCAGTCACTGATATGAATGGGAACTGGACGATTCAATGTGATATATCGAATGCAAAGGCAGGTAACATCGACGTGAAGGTCGAATTCAACAATACAGACCAAATCTATGCTGATGTCCTCCGATATGAATCGGTGAGCACGACTCGTCCATTCCGTCTGGTATCTAACAGCACCTTTGAATTCGACACAATCGGTGATGGTTCCACTGGAGCTGAGCGCGCATTAGTCGAGGACATCCTCAAGAATAACCTCGATCGTGGCGGCATTGCTGCAAACAGCGCAAGGAATTTCATTCCAGTCGTATACTATGATGAGCCATTCCACGTATCAGGATGGTTGAATCAGACCAACGGACGCCCCCTCGCAGGCAAGTGTCTCTCAGTCTGGATCGATGACAAGGCCACACCTGAAGAAACGGATTTCACTGATGATGAAACCGGGCGCCTTGAATACGCCTCCTATGATGAAGAACCTCTAGTTCGTTTCAAGCCACCATACAACCCTGCAGTCTCAAGCGAAGGACTTCACACATTGACGGTGAAATATCTCCCTGACAGAGTCCACGGTGATTGTGAGATTGATCGATTCAAGACAACATTGGGGACCGAGGTTTCCACACCTATTTTCGTCCGCGTGAAGGTCAAACTCTTGATGGAATCTGTCCAATGGAATGATGATATGTTGATTGGACAGACTGTTGAGGGAGCTGTTCGACTTCAACAGATAGACGGGAATCCCGTCGCTCAACAACAAGTCTCCTTCCAGGTGATGTATCTTGATCCTCAAACTGATGAATGGACAACATACACTTGGATCGATCTGAATTTCACCAACGCCGAGGGAGTTGTTCCATTCGAATGGACAGTTCCTCTGGACAATCCGTGTCCTGAATGTCAATGGACGATTGCAGCACACGCCAACACATCCTACGCATACAAGGATACATCCAACCCTCGCTTGACAAACCACAGTTTCCGAGTCACAGCGTCGTTAGCCGTAATGAGTGACAAAGCAGGATATTTCACACCACAGACACAATTCCTACTCATCACGAGTATCCTCGTACTAGCAATCATTGGTGCCGTCGCTTATCGGCGATACCTAGAACGACGTCGTATCGAAGTACTTAGAGGAATTCTCACAGACACGATGCTGCAATTGCGGGCAGCGAACGAATACATACAAGTGATCTTCAACTGTTACAATGAACTCGTTCGTTTCTTCAGAAAACATGGCTTCTTGAAGAAGGTGTATGAAACTACACGTGAATTTGAAGATGCTGTCAGGAGAGCATTCTACATGGTCCCAGCAGTCGAATTAGATCGATTCTTGGCCATCTTCGAAGAAGCTCGTTATTCGAATCACAATATAGGGGCTGAGCAGCGAGATGGTGCTATCCAGACCTTACAAGTGATCACCATGTCTATCGATTCAGCTATCGGTGCAGATGGATTGATCTCCCGAACATCCGAATTTGACAGTGCACTGCACGAGAAGCAAACCAAGGCTGGCGAATTCGTGAATGCAGAAGGGAAGGTCACCCACGCTGGTGAAGACGGTACGGACTCGGGTTCAACGTTCAAGATCTGAGATGATTGCTGACTGAACCAGGCCTTGGCGTCACAGGGTTAGCACTGCGAATGCGTTGAGAGATTCAGATCATGTTGCCTTTGGCATCCAGTAATTCGATCGCAAGCCCTGCACCCCTGATCGAATTGATAATTTCTTCATGCAAGTCATCTGACCATGCATCGAGAGCGCCAAGATTGCTTGATCCGGTACGATCCACAAGAGTATCGATAAGGTGGTTCAGAACACATGATACTCCATATGTCTGGCCAACGCGGAAGGCATGTTCGATACCACCATGTTCGGGATCCTCTAATCCCAGTCTCGTCATGACCTCACCCATGTATCCTGCAAAGGCACCGTACAATGCTTCAACGACCGAAGCCGACTCTTCATTGTGATCGATCCAAGCTTGTACTTCTGCCATTGCCGCCTGCTCTGAGCTTCGATAACTCCGATGTGCGGCCATCAGATCCTGCGCCTCTAAGTCCATGGCTTCAGCGATGATAGCCTGCCAATTGTCATCTTCCATAAGGGGTTGAATCAGCCTCTGGATTAGAAGATGCCGAATGACAAGGGGTATGGATTGAACGTGCCAAGTCCCGCAGCCTTCATAATGCGAGGGTTGGTCGCAGCGACGCTCAACAGGGTATGATGCTGCATGGGACGACGGTGGCCTAAGGAGAACAGTGCCTTGGTCGACACCATCGACAGACTCAAGGCGCATACCCGTGAAACCGGCGCTGCATTGTGGAGAGACATTGCCCTGCGCCTTGAACGACCACGCAGCCAATGGGCTATACCAAACGTTTCTCGCCTCAATCGACATACTGAAGCGGGATCGGGTACAATCGTTGTACCAGGTTCACTGCTAGGTACCGGTCACATCAATGGTCCAAGAGAGGTAGCTGCATGGCGCGTCAGTGACAAAGCACGTCAGAAGATCGAAGCCGAAGGTGGCGAAGTATTGACGATCGATGAACTGATGGAGCGTCATCCAAAAGGTGTGGGGGTGACGATTCTTGGATGAGAATGACCCCCTGACATATGTCATCGATGCAAAAGGGCTCATTCTTGGCCGGATGGCGTCAGCAGCTGCTGAAATATTGATGCAAGGACAAAAAGAGAAACGTGACGACCGCGTTATCATTGTCAACGCTGAGGAAGTTGTTGTCAGTGGCCGAAAATCACGCATCATGGAAACATATCGTGAAAAATATGCACTGAATCACCCTCGGAAAGGTCCTTTCTTCCCACGCATGCCAGATAAGATTGTCAAGCGAACCGTCAGAGGTATGCTTCCGTATAACAGGAAAAAGTCAGGCAGGAGAGCTTTCGCCAACCTCCGCGTTGAGATTGGATGTCCAAAACATCTCAGCGATGAATTACCTCCAGATCACACTCGACCTAGCCTACCAAAGGACACTTTGAAGGTCCCTGAACGTGGTGTGACATTGAACGAGATATGCAGGGTGTTGGGTGCACCTACTGAGCGATGGAGTGCGTGATATCATGGCCAAAGCGAAGAAGATCGTTAACGTGAGTGGGAAGCGCAAGACTGCCATCGCCCGAGCAGCATTGAAGCAAGGAACTGGAAGAGTTCGTGTCAATGGGCAACCAATCGATATCCTTGAGCCCGAACTAGCTCGAGAGAAGGCAATGGAACCACTTAGCATCGCGCAAGCGATGAATCGCCTCGAAACAGTGGACATCAATATCACTGTGAAAGGTGGGGGAGTCATGGGCCGGGTCGATGCGATTCGAACCGCTATCGCACGGGGACTTGTTCATTACAACGATGGAGCAGAAGGGCTCGATGAAGAATTGAGAGATGAATATCTCCGGTTCGATAGGAGTCTGCTCGTCAATGACCCTCGGAGAAAGGAACCGAAGCATCAGATGGGTCGCGGAGCGCGCAGGAAGTGGCAGAAGTCATATCGTTGAAGATGAGGGGAAGAACATGATCATACCAATCCGTTGTTTCAGTTGCGGCGCTGTCATCGCCGATCGATGGGATGAATATCTGCGCTTGCTCGATGATGGTAAATCAAGCGAAGAAGCGATGGATGAGATAGAATTAGAGAGATATTGCTGCCGTCGGATGTACGTATCTCATGTCGATCTGATGGATGATATCTCGCCATTCACGACTTCCTTGAACTCTTGAACAGGGTTTTTGCAGGATTGATTGTTCAACCACAATAGGCGGAGTTCGTTATGTCAGAAACTTATCGAGTTAATTGTGAGCTAGAAGGACATTATGTTGGAGAAATCAGGAAAGATGGTATGAACAGTGTCTTGGATTCAATCAAGCCGCTGCTGGATTCAGGACTTGAATCAACAAATCTGAATGCGGATGACCATTATGATCATCCTGGGAAAATCGTGGTGAGAATCAGCTTGGAAGGTAACAAAATGGCATCGGGAAGTCAAGAAATCATCGAAGAGATCCTAAAAATCAGTAAGAAGATCGATATCGATATCACAAGCATTTCGTGTAACAAGAACTAGATACACGACCCGGCCCAACACAATAGCCGGGTAATTGAGTGAATTTGCTTTATTCCCGCAGATGGGAGTTTCTGATAGGAATATAGAACACGACAGACTTGCGTCAAGATGTGAATCACATGGACGTGAGTGAGGGGCGGGCCACCACCATCATCGAGTACCTCGTCCTCGCCATCGTGTTACTAGCCACTATCTCACTCAATGAATCAACTGGTGAGGATGAAAAGACCACACTGGAATTGACACACATCTCAGGAAATATGATCCTTTCAACACGTTCTTCGATGGATGGTTTGGGACTCTACGAATTTGAACGTGGAGCGCGTGCTAGCATCGAGATGGATGCGAATGCTATCATCAGCGAAGGTTGTGAGACTTGTTCAAGTGTCCCCGAGGGAGTGAGATTGAATGGAACAGTTGTCATCACTGAATTGATTGACGATGCTGGAAGACTAGGGAAGGTCGAAGCAACACTAGAGGTGATCTATCTGTATGAATCCATCAAATCTGGATTCATCACCAAAGAATGGGTTCACATCGATTGGGATGCTGGACCAGCATCATCGCAATGGGATCTCACCATCACGCACAACCCTCCAAGGTGGGTTCCAGAAGGTCGTGACAATGCTGCTTTCATATCAATCGATGAGGGTCGTGAAAGTCGAAATGGGCCATGGCTTCTTGTAAGAGAGATGATCGAGCACTCTCAGAACATCATCGGGTGTATTCCAACCAGTTTCACATGTGCGAGTACGACCCAACATGAATTCAATTTCACAAGCAGTTTTGAGCAGAGGAGAGATCCAATAACCATCCCCCACATCGCCACATGGGCCCCCATTCAAACATCAGAAAACATGAGTGGAACACCTGTCTTGATGGAAGATATACGAGAACTGCTCACGACTGGAGAAAGGAAGGGTGATTCCACCCCCTGGTGTCCTGTGACAATTAATGGTAAGGCGTTGGCATCATGGGAAATGTCCGCGAGAGAGGGTGTCAATATCGCACCAATGAGTACGGTTCTGGGTGCAACAGGACTACCTAGTGGTTCATTCTCCCCCTCAGATGGAATGTGGACTGAGATTGAGAATGAGGATGAGGCGTGTGCTTCTGCAATTGATAAGCAAGGGGAATTAATCATTGGAATCTACAAGCATAATGCATGAGTGACTTGAATCATGCTAGAATCGTTGACCCAAAAGACATACATACGTTAGAACGGGGTTGCTGCGCATGAAGCGTACAGCATTACTAGTGATCCTAGCACTCGCGTGCATGTCACTGCCCCTGAGCATTGCACAGAGCGAAGTAAAGAACGATACCGCCGTAATCAGTGGAGCAAGGAGCACATTGAGTGTTGATGGAACTGTCAACACGAAATTTGCCAGCATTGGCTCTGAAGTCATCGTCGAGGCGATGACACGTGGACATACAGCCAATACAGTTGTCACCGCAGAGATTGTACAACACCCTGGTCTGGATCCAATCGATTTCCTCGGTAGCAATAGTTTCCTCGGAAACGATGGTGCTATCTTTGGTTCGGCAAGTGAGTACGTCAAAGTCTCAAACATCGTCCTCACATCAACTGGGGCACATGCCGATGACCCCAACACCATGACGTGGTCTGGAACATATGTGGTCCCCACCACTGTTCTTGGAGGAGTATACAGTGCTAGAGTCATCGCAGAAGATGGAGGTCGTAAGGCTGTTGACGATTCAACCCAAATGTTCGAGCATTGGACCAGTTTATTCGAAGAAGTTCTACAAGCCTTTGATGATGCATGGGATACAACAAACCCCACAGATGATCTTCAAGCAGAATTTGACAAGATCGAAGACCACGTCAATGCTAACGGAGGATGGGAGCAATTAGTATCTGTTTCCACCGAAGGATCTGGTGTCGGCGGGAGCCAACAACTCTGGGATGATATGATCGATGCCGGGCGCAATGAGTACGAGGTTGAAGCAGGGGCAGATTTCCTTGAGGCACTCATGGAATTCCTAGATTCCGATGATGTCGGTGCTGGACTGACTGTAATTGCTGCGATTCTGACATACATCGATGAATTCCCTGTCCCAAGAGAAATGGAGGAATTCAAACAAGTTGCTGAGCACGCTCTGGCATTCGATCCAGTCGAGAATTTCACACAGTTCGATAACACCGGAGATTTCGAGGCAGCTTATGACGCCCTTCTTGGTAGCAACGAATGGATTGCATTAGAACAAGCACTCGATGACCTTGCAAATAACAGGAAGCAGTTCGAAGCAGTCCAGACGATTCTGCATCAACTCGCCCTTCTTGCCGTTTCAGGACACCCTGAGGCAATCGCTGAGGCGTTAGAAGCATGGGCGTCACCCCTAGATGATGAAGACCCAGACAGCATGACTCCTTTGCAGAAACTGATCTGGACAGGAGTTCAAATGGAGTCTCTCTCACTCAATCCATCAGAACCTGATGGAGAACAGGTTTTGGAATACCAATGGTTACTCGATGGAACCACAGAAGGGCAAGCATGGACCACAAAGATGCAGACTTCTGCTCAGTGGGTCCATGATGCCAGGAAGATGCAGTTCGACTCTCGTGGGAGGTACTCGTCGTAC
>CAZMJD010000046.1:0-9294 GCA_964566385.1 uncultured Candidatus Poseidoniales archaeon
TACGTCATTCTGGACTGAGGTATGAGATCATGAGTCAAGCAGAGGTTGAGGTTCTAGGAAACTCTGCAGATGAGCCGGAGATCATCAATCGTGTCTGGACAGCGAAAGAAGCGATTCAGAAAGCCAGCGGTCTTGGAATGAGACTTGTTCCTGCAACGATTCCACTTGTAAATAGCCTCAGTACTGACCTGTTCAGTCAAATGGTTCGAATTCATGACCCACCAATCACAGTACATGTGATGAATTGGGATGACCGTCATTCCAGTGATTCTCTCATAGTGGCAGTCGCTTTGGTTGAGCCGAATCGGATATAGCGATGTTCCGGCTGGCCAGCAGCAGCAGGCGTGGTGAAGGGGTTATCATCTGAGGTTTCCAACCTCATGTCCCGGGTTCAAATCCCGGCGCCTGCATCGATTTGTTTGACTCGTCTGAAACAACTTTGTCATGTTGCGGCAGGGTGATGGAGTGTCTCGGGTCAGATGTATCGATGGTAGATAGGACCACGACACTTCCTTGGCTCAATCAAGCGGCTGAGGTCAAGAGCGGTGATGATGTGATTTTCGCTTGGTTCTCTCGTTATCTCTCTGCCGTCAAATCTGGTGTTGATGCGGTGAATGGAACCGTAGGCACATTGTTAGATGATTCAGGCGAGTTATTGATTCATGAGCCAGTACTAGCGGCCATTCACCGACAAAGTGCTACAGATACTGCTGCTTATGCACCTCTGCGTGGTCTTCCGGCATTTCGAGAACTTGCCATCGACCTTGCAGTTGGCCATCATCGGAACGAATTGTCTCATCTTCATCCGCGGGCATTTGCCACACCTGGTGGGTGTGGTGCTTTGTATCTCTCAGCAGCTAATCTTACCGCACCCGGAGACGCGGTCCTGCTGCGTGAATGCCATTGGGGTCCATACCATACTATCCTTCGTGAAAATGATCTACACGCTGCTACTTGGCCGCTCATTGGTCCTGCTGCGCCAGATGGGCACTTCGTTGACAGTGAATCATTGTCCTCTTCACTATCTTCTCTCGCCCATGATCAAGCCTCGGTACTCATGTGGCTCAATGACCCTGCACACAACCCGACTGGTCTCTCTTTGGGGCCCGCCGATCGTCAAATCCTGTTGGATTCAGTTGTGGCTGCCGCTCTCAATCACCCTGATGTGGGTTTTTCCCTTCTGATAGATGCAGCTTACGCTCGTTATTCCAGTGAACCTCATGGTTGGGCTGGAACGCTTGGTGACCTGAAGGATTGGCCAGCTAATCTCCTCGTTGCATTCGCAGTATCGTGCTCCAAATCTCATACCATTTATGGCATGAGATTGGGA
This sequence comes from uncultured Candidatus Poseidoniales archaeon, assembly GCA_964566385.1. Lineage (GTDB taxonomy): Archaea > Thermoplasmatota > Poseidoniia > Poseidoniales > CAYMED01 > CAYMED01. The sequence continues at coordinate 1,331 of CAZMJD010000046.1, forward strand.
GCACTAGTCACCTTCCATCCGGAATCAGAGGTCCATGAGCAGTTGGAAACGATTTGGTTGCACACGGGCCGGGGGACGTGGTCGGGCACTCCTCGTCTTCCACAATCTGCCCTCATTGAACTACATACGTCTGTTCTTGAGGAAGAGTGGCTCGCTTCGGTGTGGAAAGCGAAGGACCTTCTCGACCGTCGTCGTATCCATTTCATTGATCAGTGTCGTGAACATGGTGTTTCTCTTCTTCCAAGCCACGATGGTTACTTTGCGTGGCATCCGTGCAGCGATCCTGAGTTGGTAGCAGCAGAAGTTGCAGAAGATTCGGTTTTTCTCGTTCCACTTGACAAAGGTGTCAGAATTGGCCTCTGTGCTATACCTGAAGCGAGTCTCTCACGTGTTGCACTTGCTCTTTCCCGTACAACCGGATAGAATGAATGAATTCACAGTCCCATGACCTTGTGAATCGGCGAGGGTTCAAACGTCTCTTTCACCGCCCAGATACATGCCAAGCGATGGTCATGGGTCAGAGCGGACATCGAAAATGGATCTGATGAATCCAGATGGAGATGAAGATACTGCCGTTCTTGGGCGTCAGATATGGCGTGTTGTTCCGTATGCTACTCGCTATCCAGGACGTCTGATTACTGGTTTCCTTTCCAATGCCTGTGCACGTGCTTCAGACCTGCTTCCCTTCGTAGCAATTGGTTGGGCTGTGGATTATTACACCGGTGGTCAACTCGTAGGTGCTCAAATCGTACGAGATTTCGTGACACTGACAAGTGATCCGGCAATCGGCTATGGTCTCTTGATCTTCCTTTCATTCTGTCTGCTCGCTATATTCCAAGGAATCTCTGAATATTCGTGGCAGACGCTCGGTTACAAGATCCAACATGACCTACGAATGGATGCTACCCGTTCTCTGATAGCCATGGAAGTCTCATACTACGACATGCGCCAAACAGGGCAGATTATGTCTGTGCTCTCCAGTGATGTCAATCAACTCGAAGATGTAGTCTCAGATTCATCGACTTCGATCATTCGTATCTTCGTCACATTCGGATTTGCTTTCGTGATTCTGATGATGATGTCATGGAAACTGGCAGCGGTCCTTTTCGGTCCTATTCTGTTCATAGTTCCACTTGTCTATTGGTTCACGACACGTGTTCAAGGCCGTTATCGGAAGCAAAGAGAATCGACAGGTGGCATCGTTTCAGTACTTGAGAATCTGATATCTGGGATTTCAGTTGTTCAAGCATATAATGCGCAATCTTGGGAGGCTGAGAGGGTTGACAACGAATCAGCCGCTTATCGGGAACAGGCCATTGGTGCTAGCCGTGATCGCAATCGCTTCATTCCAGGAATTTATGTTGTTTCAGGTCTTGCTTTCGGCCTGTTGGTCACGGCTGGTGGATGGCTTGCTCATAATGAGGAGATATCAGTCGGTGAACTTGTCACCTTTCTTCTCATCTCGACGCGGATGACGATGCCCATGTTCATCTTCGGCATGCTCGTCAATCAACTTCAGAGAGGCGAGGCGGCAGCTCGTCGTGTGTTCGCAGCAGTTGATCTGGAACCGACAATCATCGATCAGCCGGATGCCAAACCGTTGAAAGGCACCATTCGCAGCATTCAGTTCAAAGATGTTCATTTCACATATCCTGGCACTTCAACAAAAGTGCTCTCTGGGATAACATTCAGTGTTGAGGCTGGCGAGTTCTTGGGGGTCATGGGACACACAGGTGCCGGAAAGACGACAATTTTGAAGCTCTTGATGCGCTATTATACTCCTGACAATGGTGAGATATTGATCAATGAGATGCCTCTCGGTTCACTCACTCTTGATTCAGTGCGAGAGGAGATCGGCTTTGTTGGTCAAGAACCGTTCCTCTTCCACGGCTCTGTTCGCGAGAATGTTCTCTATAATCAGGAGGCAGATGAATCTGCAATCACGCGAGCGCTGGAGATGGCGGGAGCACTAGAATTCGTCCAGAATTTCGAAGAGGGCATGGATACGATGGTAGGCGATCGTGGGACCAAACTATCTGGTGGTCAACGTGCTCGCATCAGCCTTGCCCGCGCTCTGCTCAAATCACCTAGCCTTCTCGTTCTTGATGAGGCCAGCAGTGCCCTTGACGCTGAGACTGAGCGCCGTATTCAAGAGAATCTCCTAGCAAGTGGTGACGAGAGGGCCACGATTGCTGTCGCCCATCGATTGTCCACGATTCGAAATGCAGATGAGATATTGGCCATGGTTGATGGTGCGGTGGTTGAACGAGGTCAGCACGACGCTTTGATCGCTTCAGATGGTGTATATGCGAGCCAATGGCTTATTCAAACTGGCGACATGACCGGTATGGACAGCGAATGATGCGTTCTTCTTTCCACATTCCATCATCCTTCGGACGGAAATGTGCTCCATTCCCTTTAGAGTCATTCACTTAATCAGATTCATTTCTTGCCGAAGAAATCATACCCACCTCACTTGAACAGAGGTTGGAGAGTTGGTGGAGCATGCGAGCCAAACCGGGGCGTGGGCTCATGACTGGCCTAGATGCCAGAAGTCTGATATCTCAGCGTATTGCCCGTCCAATCACTCTATTTCTCACACTCTACATCGGTGTCGCCATTACCATATGGATGATTGAGAGTGGCTTGGAAGGATCGAAGATCACCAATATACAAGATGCACTCTGGTGGTCCCTAGTCACTCTTTCTACCGTTGGCTATGGTGACACACATCCGGTAAGTGGATGGGGGCGACTCTTGGCGAGCGGCTACATTTTAGCCACCGTCGTGTTCATCGCGGTTGTCCTGACTAATATCCAGGACGCGATGCGGGAGTATTCCATTCTGAGGGAGCAGGGTATGACTGGAAATAGCATGGAAGATCACGTCATTGTTTGTGGATGGAGCAATATCTCTCGGGTCTGTATTCCCGAATTGATTGCTTCAGGACGTGCGGTTTCTGTTGTCTGTGAGGAAGAGGACATGATTCAGAAGGTACGCCAATCGGTAGAGCATCTAGAGGGCAATCTCTTCGTGACTCATGGTGACATGACTACTGGAAATGTCTTGAACCGAGCCAATCTTTCCAATGCCCAGACCGTAATCATCGCTTCAGAGGATGATACGATCAATCTGATCACGAGTCTGAATATTCACAATGAGCATCCAGATATGCGGGTTATCGTCTACGTCCGACAGCCTGAGCTGCGCCGTACCTTCGATGCTTCTGGCGTGACCTATGTCGCCTCACCATTCGAACTCGGAGGGCGTTTGGTAGCGTCTGCTGCCTTCGAACCAGAAGTCGCTCTTCTCCTCGATGATGTGTCTAGTAGTATCTCCGGTCATGACATCCAGCAATTCACAGTTGGCGATGGTTCGGTAGCAGAAGGGATGACCATTGAGGATCTACGGGTTGAACTGCTTGCCAAAGGAGGCCCTCTCTTGATTGCTATAGGTGTGCCCAAGAATGGTAGCTGGGACATTGTTCCCAATCCTTCACAGCAGCACAAGATATCGAGTGGCACGATTCTCATGGTTCTGGGGCATCATGATGAATGCCGTGTCCTGACTGAGACATTGGGGCTTGTTCAAGGAAGATGATTTTCCTCTATCTCTCGTGTACGGTCGTCAATCTGCTTTCCGATTCCCGCAGCACCCCCGTGCTGGCGAACGTGCAACTTTCCTCTCCGCACACCCGTCCCATATCCATAATGAGCGATGAATGCAAACAATGGTGCCGCGAGAACAGTGCTAAGGGTCCGTCGTGGGCTGTTCCCTAGTGCAGCTCCAGCCCAGCACAGGATGAGATACAGTCCAATGGTGATTGAGGATGCAATGAAGAGCGTGTGAGCCGCCATGGTTGAGGTCATGAAATGCGAAAAATCGGTGAGGATCAGAGCGGTGGACAACAACATGATTCCCAATATGCTGTGAGTCAGCACGGGGAACCATGCGATCAAATGATGCGTAGGTGTTCTTACATCCGTTCGGCGCTCGCCTAGTATCCATCTCACCTTTCCGTAATTCATCATTTGTTTGGAAAAGGGCCGTATTGTCCGTCTCCTGTGTCCTACTGAAATAGTGGGGTCGAACCAGAGTTTGAATCCTCCATCATGTAATCTGGCGTCCAATTCAACGTCTTCAGCCCCTATCGACCCCTTTGCGAATCCTCCAACTTCCAGAAGTGCTGAGAGTCGGTATGATGCATTCACCCCTGGGTTGTGGCTGACCTGTGTCAATTCACCTGCGGGGACCTCTCCATAACGTGTGCCACTCGTAATCCACCGTGCTCCTATCACCACATCTGCACAACGTGCAGACCATGGATCATCGGGAGGTGCCCAGTTTTGCCCTCCAACTCCGGCCACTTCTTCACGGTCGTACCATTTGAGGTGCGAGGTGATCCAATCACTAGGCAATAAGGCATCATCATCTGTGAAAAGAACGACGACGTCGTCGTTGGGGTGGGCAGAATAAATTTCTTGGATTCCAAAATTGCATGCATCCGCCCTAGTTCGGCTTTCATCGAGAACCCACTTTACCTCAAAAGTCTCACACACTTGTTTTGTATCGTCGATTGAGTTAGAATCAATCACCCATATTTCCAATTCACCATCCCAATCTTGATTCTTGAGTGTAGCCAATGCTTGTTTCAACATTCCTGCCGCGTTGATTGTCGGGATGCAGACACACGCAACTCGGGACGTGATTGTCATGTTCACTTGCACCTCAGTAGGTGCCATGGTCCTGCCGTGGAGCTAACAAAAAGAGCCCTGTGCCTGCTTCGTCAGCAAAGACGAATTCGACTTTCAATGGCGCCTCGGTTGAGATTGAGAAAATCAAATCATTTGGTAGGCTTTCCAATTGCCGCGACATCCCGTTCAGATAACCAACGGTGTACGTTGACCGTTGCATTCCATCACCGCATTCTATCTTCTCTACCTCATCGCTGGAGTATGTTACTTCCATTCTATCTTCGTTCCCACGGTTACCAAGGAATGATATCTCGTCCTCTTTGACCGTGATTTCCACATTATCGGAAACCAGAGACACGGCTTTCATGGCGTGGGACAATTGTTTACCGTTCAGGACAACCGTGGCGTTGGAAGGGATTTTGGGAATCTGCGGATTAGGGATGTTGTTCTCATTAACGGGGGTCGTCTTGCGCAGAAGACTGCCGACAGCCATGTTGAACAAGCCGACAGCTGGGTCGAGGGTCAAGGTTACCATCGACTCATCATATCCACTGAGTGAACTGACCTCTCTCAAGTGATCCAGTTGCACGCCTATCGTGATGGGTTCCTCTACCTCAAACGCTTCGAATGCCTCTTGATCGATGACGATATGAGCCATCGCAGCTACTGTTGGATCAACAGACGAAATGGTCAATCTCTCCTCATCGAATTTCAATAGAACTTCGTCCACAAGATTGCGGAGGACATCCACTACGAATCTGAGCAGTTCCGGCTCTGCGACGACCTTCACGGGGAATCCCTTCGGGGGGTGTTAATTGTACGGCTCATAATGTTCTTGGTCAGTATTCACGCCACTTGTGGCTGCAATCGGCACAAGTGCATATCCGTGTTTCTGGCTCGTCAGAAGCCCGAGTTTGCCGAAGTTCAACAAAAACTTCCATGTTCTCGCACTTTGGACAGATGTGATCATCCTTTGTGAGTACCCCAAGGACCGGTCCCGCTTCAACGGTCTCGAATTCACGGCGTTTTGCCTTGGTGGTTGATGAGATCGAGGCAACCTTTGGGTCTGCAGGCCCCTCATAAGCACAATCGGGATTGCTGCACTCCAGAATCTGATTCTTTCCGATGAAGGCTAATGAACTACATATTGGACAGAACAATCGACCACCGCTCCCATGCGTACTGCCCGGCGGTTGGGTACAGGGATATTAATCTCGTCGGTCATTATGGCGGCGCTCTGATAATCAGGTGCCCTCTAGCATAGCCGTGGCCGTCGTTGTAGGGTGGACTTGGTGTGGCGCAGCCCTTCTTTCGGAAGGTCAGGTGGTCGAATGTGCTGTCCCCTCAAATCTGGAACCTTCAGAGATTGTTGAACGATTGGAGCGACTTATTTCAGGGATTCCTTCGAGTGAGGCAGAGACATTAGCCATCCAGCATGGTGTTGGAATCGAACGCGTGCCTCACCCCCCTTTTGAGATTGGAATCGAGGTTCCAGAGACGTGGGCAAAGATGCGTGATGCTGCAGCCATCAAGTTGACTGATAATTCACTGCTTGCCTCCGCTCTTGAACCAGATCGCTCTCTTGAACATCGTCTTGCAGCTTACGATGAGATACATGAATCACTTGAGATTCTCAAGCACCGCCTAGTTGAATGGATTGGCTCTCTACTTCCGGCGCTCGACGTACAGATGGACCGCAATCGAATCATTTCGGCAGTGCAAGATGAAGGTAATCTTGCATCTATCGCAACCTCTCTTGATCTTCAACCTGAAGACGTACCTGAGAAAAACCTCGTTATTGAATCTGTCAAGTCCCTTTCTACGATGATTGGACTGATGGAAATGACTTCAGGATCGATTCTTGATGAGGTGAGATCGCTTGCCAGAGAACGTGCACCGAGTCTCTCCAACGTGATAGGTCCTGTGTTATCTGCACGTTTGATCGTTGCAGCCCATGGTCTGGACCGCTTATCACGTCTCTCTAGCGGAGCGATCCAAATGCTCGGTGCTGAACGCTCATTCTTCCTCGCACTTGAGCATGGCAAACCGACGCCGAAACATGGTTCCATTCTGTTCAGCCATCCGTGGGTTCACGCATCGCCTAAGGGTGTTCGTGGCCGCGTAGCACGTATGCTTTCAGGGCGTCTTTCGATTGCGGCTCGCCTCGATGCATTTGGAGGAACTCCTTGGGGTGAAGATGAGGTGGCCATGATTAGTTCGAAGGTCGATGCTATTCGAGCTGCAGGGGGTCGTTCTCAATGAGCCGCGATTCAAGATATGTGATTGAACACCCGCGGTTGGCGATGATCCGTCGCCGCCCGTGGACCATGAAAGCGTCGGGCAGTGGTTCGATGATCTTCGAAACGAACCGAAGATTGCGTACAGGCATTCACCGTTCATGGGACCCACGCCGGTCCAAACTTGCCGCAGGGCTTGTTAACGCTCAAAGTGAGGTGCATTGGTTGCCTGATCACAAGTCTACAGTTCTCTATCTCGGAGCAGGACATGGAAGGACGGTGTCACATCTGCATGATTTGATGTGGGGGGGTGATGATCATGGACGTCTCATTGCCATTGATATCTCAGCACGTTGTCTGCGTGACCTGCGACAGATGGCAGCAACCCGCCCAGGTATATTGCCAATTCTTGGAGATGCGCGAGAAGTACATTGGATGGCAATGAGTCTTGATGAGCCGGCAACTCACCTCATTCAAGATGTCTCAACTTCAGGTCAAGCCGAAATTTTTGCACGCTCCACTAGGTTTCTACAGGCAGGAGGTTGGGCTTTGCTCTCTTTGAAATTGGCTTCTGAACGGGGTGGTAAAACAACGAAAGATGCAGTGACTGCCGCCCATTCTACTCTGACCGACCATGGGCTCGATGTCCTCGACATCCTCGACCTGGCTCCACACCAGCGTGAACATCGCCTCTTCGTTGCTCGGAAGGTCTCGTGATATGCCCGAGCTCCCTGAAGTAGAGACAGTTCGCCGCGCCCTTGCCTCACGGTTGGAAGGTGCAATCATCCGTACAGTGGATGTCCGCCGCCCTGATCTGAGATGGAAGATACCTCGGATGTTTTCTGAACGACTCAGTGGATGTATCATCAAGGAGTTTGACCGGTTAGGAAAACATCTGCTGGTTCGCCTTGATTCAGGGGATACATGGATGATCCACCTTGGCATGAGCGGGCGCTTTTCTCTACATCTACGCGATGATGTAGATGGCGGAAATGGCCGACATGATCACGTTGTAGTTGAACTCAAAGATGGC
>CAZMJD010000046.1:9304-9893 GCA_964566385.1 uncultured Candidatus Poseidoniales archaeon
GCCGATTAGTCTACACTGACCCCCGAAGATTCGGGAGTATGGACATCACCGCTACCGTAGATGTGATGTCTCACAGGAGTCTATTGACGCTTGGGCCAGATCCTACAAAGAACGACTTTGGTGCAAGTATCTTGGCTGCCAGTCTTCGTGGACGGCGCGTGGTGATAAAATCCGCCTTACTCGATCAGCGCATCATTGCAGGTGTAGGCAACATCTACGCCTGTGAAGCCCTTCACATGGCTGGAATCTCTCCGAGGCGAAAGGTGAGCACATTGGTGAGAAAGGACGGAACACCTACAGCGCGTCTGGAATCACTGGCTTCTTCTGTATCATCCATCCTTGAGCGCGCGATTGAGGTAGGTGGGTCGACATTACGGGATTTTTCCTCTCTTGATGGACAAGAAGGTCTATTCCCTATCGAATTCAGAGTCTATGATCGAGCTGGAGAGCTATGTTCTACTCCCGATTGTGATGGTCGAGTACAGAGGATTGTACAACATGGTCGTAGCACATTCTGGTGTTCCGGGTGTCAGCGATGAGTGAATCACGGTTGATGACCTCTGAGATTGCTCGCCTCACGATCTTGAAT
>CAZMJD010000047.1:0-1134 GCA_964566385.1 uncultured Candidatus Poseidoniales archaeon
TCCCACCAATCGACAGCGATGAAAGTGGGCCTTTTGCCGTGCTGTTCAATGCATTCTATCGCTCGGTCAACCATGAAACCTACATCATTGGCTTCCGCAGAACGTGTCGGGTCAGAAAGTCCAGCTTGATTCTTCAACCAATTATTCATGTGGAAGACCACCTGGTTTGAATCACCGCGCAATGGATCACAATCCATCGATTCAGTACTTTCTTCAGCATAATTAGTCGTCCAACCAAAGGTCAAGAAATCGTGGAAATATGGATGTGCGGAGTCGCTAGATTGTTCCCAGAAAACCACCAATCTCTTTTCCATATTGATCAGATCAATAAGAGTAGGCCATTCAGTATTCAATTCGTGAACATACATCCAATCAGATAATCCAACATCATCGAACAGATCCTTGAGATGGTCACCTTCCACATGATTCTCAATCAGCAGAGTCACGATGTCTCGAGCCTCACTATTCATGCCAGATTTCAATTTGTTCAGCCACTCCCATGGGTCAACAGCTCCGTATGTACAGGGACTGAAACCTCTATCAGAATCACCGTGACAGAAACGAACCGCTGAAGCGCTTTGATCAGTAGTTGTCAGATAATGCGTATCGAGCATAAATGCCCTCATTCCAGCATCCCATTGGGCCTGAAATCCAGTTCTATGGTTGCTCGCGGGATAGAAAATGTTGTCTTCATGCGTTGAGAAGGAATTGTGAGTCTCGGGAAAGGTCACCTGATCGTAGGTTCTATGGCAAAGGTCAACCATCCCATTGCAAGGCACGGTCTCCTTGTACCAGCAGGACCCGTCATCTTCGGTCGCCGATTCGTTGTAATTCTCAGCATCGGGGTCCGTGCAGCCCAAGACCGGTTCGGGTTCATCGTATTCGCAGGTACCGTCGTCCTCTTCTGCTTCGGGATCATGATTCGCTGCTTCAGGGTCTGTGCAACCTTTGACCAAGGATTGAACTTCTTCGATCTCTTCAACCTCTTCAACAACTTCTTCCTCAAGATATGTGCATCCTGAGAAAAGGAAGAGGAAGAGAACGAGGAAGGCGAATGACTGGCCCTGAAACCTCATATCCACACTACCCGATTCAAGGTGACGTGTATGAGTTTGGCCATCAGTATCAATGTCC
>CAZMJD010000047.1:1144-2663 GCA_964566385.1 uncultured Candidatus Poseidoniales archaeon
AGCCTCAATTGACTGAGGCTTTTTGTAGACCATTAAACGTCGACCTCATAATGTACCGTACATCGAATCCAGTTCTGACTGACAACACATTCGTTGTGAGTGGTGACTTCGAGACCCACGAACACATGACCTTGGAGGGTGTTGCCTCAAAGACCGCATTCATGACCTCTCTGATTGCGTTGATGGCTTTCGGAGTTTACAATCTCAATGATCCATACCTCGTGATGGGTGCTTTGATTGTTGGAGGGATGGGCGGAATCGTCACGGTCCTTGTCGTCGTCTTCAGCGGGAAATGCACTTCGAATCACGTTGCCGTGTATGCCATCTTGGAGGGGCTCTTTCTCGGTGGTCTGTCAACCCTCGCCGAATCAGCCTACCCAGGCGTTGCAATCCTCGCTGTTGCCATCACCTTGTCGATCTTCGCTGGAATGTTGGTGATCTACCGGCTCAGATTGATCGCCTATACCGAGAATCTGCGTATCGCCTTAGCTTCAGCCGTCATCGGTATTGTGATGATCTACCTCGTCTCGGTGGTTCTTCTCATGTTCGGAATTTCAGTACCAATGATCCACGGTTCTGGACCAGTGGGCATAGGATTCTCCGTGTTCGTCATCGCCATCGCTTCGTTGTGTCTTGTTGCAGATTTCGATTTCATTGAACATGGAGTCGAGAGAAAAGCACCCAAGGCATTGGAATGGCGCGCTGTCTTCGGGCTGTTGGTCACCCTAATCTGGATCTACATTGAAGTCCTTCGCCTACTGATGAAACTACAGAACCGGCGTTGAGATATCTGAACACCGTCGCGAAGGTTCAAACACCCGTCACCTGTCGCTCGGTTCGGGATTCACATGAAGGTTGCAGCCCTCATCAAACAAGTACCTGACACGACTGCCAAGATTATTCTGAACGATGGAGTTCTCGATGAATCCAGTATCAAATGGTCGATGAGCCCATACGACGAATACGCACTTGAAGCAGCACTCTCACATGCCGAAGCGCATGGAGGTGAAGTCATCGCCATCACATTCGGACCCGAAAGAGCAGATAAGATGCTCAAGGATGCTGCTGCGGTCGGTGCTAAGCACCTGTTCAGAGTCTGGGATGATGGGGCCGATACATCCGATGCCCTCGGAGTTGCCACAGCACTGGCAGAGGTAGCGAGAGCCGAAGGTGCGGAGATGATCTTCGCAGGCAAGGCCAGTGCTGACCTCAACATGTCCACTACTGGACCAGGAGTGGCAACTGCACTTGATTGGCCATGCATCTCTTTCGTCAGCGAATACGACAATGACTCAGCAGTCAGAGTGGGGCCTTCCGGAAAAGAACGCGTGACAGTTCCCACAAACTGTGTCATCACCTGTGACAAAGGATTACCAGACCTTCGCAGAGCGAATGTCAAGGGTATCATGATGGCGAAGAAGGCAACCATCGAGGTCATCGCACCCACCACATCAGCCTCGAAGACTCATAGAGGCAACCTCTCATCTCCACCTGAGAAAGCACCTGGAAGAACCTTCGA
>CAZMJD010000047.1:2673-2932 GCA_964566385.1 uncultured Candidatus Poseidoniales archaeon
GCTGGTTCCATGGGTGAAGTGGTACAACTACTGCGCAACGATGCCAAGGTGATCTGAGGAGAGAGAACAATGTCGACCTATACTGTAATTGGAGAGATACAGAACGGAGATCTGAATGCCATGACTGCTCAGGCAGTCGGAGCAATAACAGATCTTGGAGGCACATGCCACATCATCGTCCTTGGGCAGGACCCCTCCTCGGCTGCCGAGACAGCTGCTTCTATCAATGGAGTCGAGCAGGTGACTGCGATACGGGGTG
>CAZMJD010000047.1:2942-5994 GCA_964566385.1 uncultured Candidatus Poseidoniales archaeon
CGACCTACGATAGTCAAGTTTGGGCAGAAGCCATCGATTCAGTGGCAGATCAAGGACATGTTACGGCTCTTGCAACCCCTCTTGGGATGGATCTGATTGCCCGCTTGGCGGCGGTCAGAGGCATAGGAGTCGTTCAGGACGCGATAGGAATCTCTGAGGAGGGTGGGCTCTCGTTCAACCGACCTGTGTATGCAGGTAAGGCGATTCAAGCAATCTCAGCAGATGGCCCTACTGCCTTCACCCTACGAGGGAACACATTTCCCCCCGCTGAGGAAGGAGGAAATGCGGGAATCAACGTCGTCGACCACAGTGCCCAACCTGCAGTGGCAATCAAGGAAGCCATCGCACAAGCGAATGAACGAATCGATGTATCTGAGGCGAACATCATCATCTCCGGTGGCCGGGGCATGGGTGACCCAAGTAATTTCGATCATCTAGAGCGTATTGCAGACCAACTCGGCGCTGCAGTCGGTGCCAGCAGGGCAGCAGTCGATACGTGGAATGAGATACCGCACAGCATGCAGGTGGGTCAGACTGGAAAGACTGTCAATCCATCTCTCTACATCGCAGTAGGCATTTCTGGAGCAATCCAGCACCTTGCCGGAATGCGGACATCAAAATTCATCGTAGCGATCAACAAGGATCCGGATGCTCCGATCTTCAAACATGCAGACTACGGCATCGTTTCCACATGGGAAGATGCTCTGCCGGCTCTGGAATCCTCGCTCAGCGAGTTACTGTGAACGGAAGTGTTCAGCGCACCTTGACCTCAACGGAATCACGAGTCGATGCTCCATCGTTGTCGGTCACAATGAGTTCAAAGATGTGGATGCCACTGTTGATTTTGACCTGTATTTTGGCCTTGTCACCAATGACCTGACCATCTCGTCGCCGCCATTCCCACTTCTCAATCTCACCATCTGGATCGTAGGATTTCGAGCCGTCGAGAACAACGATTGCAGTCCCATCATCCTCGGCCTCCAATTCCATATCATCTCCGGCGTCGCATACGGGGGGAAGGTTGACACGTTGGGTATCGATGCTCAAATCCTCAATAAGAGAATCTGTGTCAAACGAGATCGCTTCAGAATCCATATCCATGTCCTCGAGATCTTTGAGGGCATCACCAAGATCAGACAGCAGGTCCTCGGCTGCAACGTGAGATGTCTTGAGGCCAGAACCAAGGGCCATCTGCTCCTCCTCGGTGAGCAAATCAGCGAACCCATCTCCCGCATCAGCCCGCTTGGCCTCAAGAGCTGCAGCGTCCTCAGCTGCGAATTCCATGAGATCCTCTGGAACAGTAGCCTGTGGCTCAGAACCCTCTGCAGCAGGATCAAGCAAAGAGATTGTCTGACCATCTGTGTAATCGTTCTGATCATCTCCAACCACCGCCACCACGCTTCCTTCAGCGAAGGCAATGACGTGTGAGACATACCCCGTATGTTCGAACTCCCAGTCCTTGGAAGCTTCAGAAGTGGATTCACTGCGTCGATTGACGTAGAACCATGATCCAATGAAGAATGCCTCTGAAGTCCGCGCTATGCTCTTGATTTCATACATATTGATCGGACCCATCGGAACCGACAACTCGTCACTCTCTGCCTGATCGATTGCTGCCAAGTCAATCCTGTGGACCTCACTGCCACGCGTACCAACCAGAAGTTCATCACCGCGACATTCCAGAACTGTGGGTGGAGTTGGTAGTGAGATAGTCCGGCGGATCGATGCATCGGGTGCGATGATCTGAATCACGTTCTCCCCTTCGGGTCGATCGGTCGGCTCAAGGGATTCCAAACCAAGAACGAGGCCCAGGTCTTCAAGCAGAAGCATGTCATGGAGTCTATCTGGAACACCACCAACGCGTGTGTCTACCGACCACACAACCTCTCCATGCCTATCGAATATCTGGACGTGACCCTCATCATTGGCGAGTGCAAAACCCTTACCAGAGCGCTCAACACAAAGCATGACAATCTCACCCTTCCGCGGGATGACCGAAGATTCACCACTGGCGTTGACGCGATGAACAGTGCGTGAACCATCAATGAAGACCAAGCATGAGCCTGCTTCATCGGCATCAAAGTGCAGGCAGCCAGACTCTATCCTCTGAGTCCAGCCTTCCTGATGATCTGCATCCAACATCCTGACGGTATCTCGGCCACCTCCCAACAGCAGGCAACCATCGCTGGTCACTCGAACGAAGCGCTGTGGCTCGTCGAATGTATGTTCGTGAAGCACCTCTCCAGTGGCATCAATGATGATGACGCGAGAATCAGAGGTCACGACAGCTAGGCGGTCGGAAGAGAACAGAGCATGCGCATCGTTGACGACAGAGTTGACTGTGACCTGATGGAGCGCTTCCACGGTAAGTGGACGACCTCCGGCGGCGGCCCCGAACATGTTTTTGGAATCAACACCGGTATAATGACCCTTGTGACGTTACTCAGGAAATTCAGAGAAGTCAAAGTTCACAACTTATCGAGGTTCTTCTTCAGCGGTTTGAGAATGAAGTTCTAACACGTCACCGTCAGAAGGATGACGGCGCTTTGCCTTGTCGCTCCGAGCCAACTCAAGTGCCTCAAGATACGCTGCATTGACATCTCCTGTGACATATTCGCCCGTGAAGCAAGAGGCTTCGAAGTGAGATATTCCTTTACGGCCACTTGAACAAGCAGCCACGAGGTCATTGAAATCCTGGTAAATGAGCCAATCAGCACCGATCTCAGCACAGACCTCATCGACAGTTCGGGTATGAGCGATATATTCGTCAGCAGCTGGCATATCGATACCATACACATTCGGATGTAAGACCGGGGGGGCTGCACTAGCAAAATAGACTGAGGATGCTCCTGCATCCCTAGCCATCTGAACGATCTCTTGACTGGTATTACCCCGAATAATGCTGTCATCAACCAAAAGAACAGTCTTGGAGAGGAATTCATCGGGAAGTGTATTCAATTTCTTCCGCACAGAACTTCTGCGCAACTCCTGTCCTGGCATGATGAAAGTGCGCCCGATATATCGGTTCTTCACGAAACCTTCGCGGTACGGG
>CAZMJD010000047.1:6004-9770 GCA_964566385.1 uncultured Candidatus Poseidoniales archaeon
CAAGGTAATTAGTAAATTCAATTGGTGCAATACGACCACTATCTGGAATGGAGATGACCACATCAATGCGATGATCAGGGCGTTCTCTCATGATCTTCTCTGCCAGCCTCCGTCCCATCTCAAGACGAGCAGAATGTACGCTGATGCCATCGATCACAGAATCAGGGCGAGCGAAATACACATGCTCGAAAATACACGGCGTGTAAGGTGCATCAAGAGACGTCGAACGATGAAACAGTTTACCATCCATGCTGATGAAACTACACTCCCCTGCCTCAACATCTCTGACCAATTTGAATCCAAGTGCTGTGATAGCGACCGATTCACTTGCCACCACCCATTCATCTGAGCCTTCATGGTGACGGGTTCCAAGGACCAGAGGTCGAATTCCATGTGGGTCTCGGAAGGCGAACATACCGTAACCTGTGATCAGACCAACGACTGAATAGGCGCCACTAACACGACGGTGGACGCTCTCAACAGCATGGAAAACATCCTCAACATTGAGGAACAATTGCTTCCCTATGTTCATCCGCCCGCGAGTCTGAATCTCGTGAGCAAAGACGTTGAGCAGAACTTCGGAATCACTCGACGTATTCACATGGCGCAGATTCTCAGAATACAACTGTTGAGAGAGCTCAGCTGCATTCGTGAGGTTGCCGTTGTGAGCAAGACCAATGCCATAGGGTGAATTGGTGTAGAACGGTTGAGCCTCAGCCGAGGAGGAAGTACCAGCTGTCGGATATCTCACATGACCAATACCTACATTCCCGATGAGTTGATTCATATGGCGCTGATAGAAGACATCACGCACCAGACCATTGCCCTTCCTTTGGAAGAGATGATCTCCATCACTAGTCATGATTCCCGCTGCATCTTGGCCGCGGTGCTGTAGCACTGTAAGGCCATTGTAAATCAGAGGCGCAACGCTGTCAATACTTGGCGTCACGAGGCCTATGATTCCGCACATGTCCGACCCTCCGGTAGACCCTCTGTTCAAGGCGATTTATGAACATCCACCGAGGTTGACTCATGGCCTGTGAGAGTGTTTGTTCCAATTGTAGCTTCGGCGGCGAGCGGTGGCACCGAACCCACAGGAGGCACACACGTGCTTGGATTTGTGGTATGAGTGATTGCCACAGCGACGACACCTGATGTGCGTCGATTTCTGACGCTTGCCCATACTCGGGGTGCCCTTCGACATGGTAACCGGCCTTGCGGACCTTCATCGGTCTTATATCCGTTTCACTCCTCACTGTCCATGGAGAAGTCGTCACCTAAATGGTCACGTGCCTGACTTCGCCGATCAGTCACAATGGCGACCAGAAGTGAGAAAATCAGGGCGGCAGCCACTGTCGATGCGATGAGAATAATCATCACATGTCCAATAATCTCAATGCGCCCATCGCTGGTGTGATCACCGAGCACGAAAACGGCAATTGCAGGAAACAAGCCGATTGACATCGTACCGGTAAGGATTGACTTGGCCTGAGGGTGGCTTCTAGAGGAGAAAAGCACGAACGAGGAGAATATCAACGAGGCAAGGATCATCGCAACAAATGCTGATTCTACAACCAATTCAACAGAGCTCGCGATTCCTTTTCCTGAAAGACCGGTTAGGGCGAGGGTCAGGCCTATGAGGACGAAACAACCTGGCATCAGCAATCTGACGATACGGAGACGATGATGATCACGAATCATCATCACCCCCTGTTGTAGAATCGATCTGTTCCACAATCTGGCGTCCACGCTCGACACGACTGCGTATCAATTCCACCTCATCCTCTGTAAGTGGTGAAGTGGTAGGAAGTTGAGAGATTCCACGTTCACTGACGTAAAGTACCAGACCGAACAGAAACACCGCCGCAGT
This sequence comes from uncultured Candidatus Poseidoniales archaeon, assembly GCA_964566385.1. Classification (GTDB taxonomy): domain Archaea; phylum Thermoplasmatota; class Poseidoniia; order Poseidoniales; family CAYMED01; genus CAYMED01. The sequence continues at coordinate 7,875 of CAZMJD010000047.1, forward strand.
TATTCCTATCACAGTGCCCATGAGCATCAATGAGGCATCTGCGAATCGTCCCAAGGCAACCTCTGGAGCAAGCCCCTTGAATCCTGTAGTCAAAGCGTAGTTGAGCATCAGACCAGCCCCAATAGGTAGAGGAAGAATGCAGAGAATCTCAGTGTACCGTGCCTCCCCCATCGACAAAAGAAAGACAATCGATGTCAAGCCGAGTGCAAGAAGGGTCAGGAGGAAGCCTGTCAGCCAGATCGTCCATACCTCACTGACTGCCCCTCCACTTGATGTCGGAGGGGCTAGAAGAGCAAGGGCAAGAATCCAACCAAGACCGGATAGCATGCCCACCCACCCCAACCACCTCAACGGTCGAGGAAGTGGCTTAACGGGGCTGTCCGAGGTGAAAATGAGCAGAAGGATCGAGCAACCCATCATGATTGAAGGACCTAGTGAAGCAAGGAGGGTCAACGATACCTCGCGTTCAAACGAAGAGGATTCACCAAGCACCGTCGTTAGCAGAATGAAACCGCAGCCAACAACAGCAGCCAAAATTCCAAGGTTCTTCATGCGGCGTCTGGCAAAGAGAGTCATGCCAAGACCCGACGGGATGAGTACAAGTGTGGCGAACCAGAAGAAGATGGTCCACGTATCCAATTCGCAACCCCCGGTTCTCTCCGTTGAGAGCATAGGCATAAATACAGTCCTCCGGTCGCCAATTCTGCGAAGGTTCGACTATGGTCAAGCGTCCGAGACAGGTGAAGCGGTACTCGCCCACCTTAGGGAAGCATACCATGCACACCGACGAGAGAGTGCGCAAGAAACGTGCATCTGAACTGAAGTGGGGCCAACGTCGATTCCGGCGCGTGATGGCAGGATATCGCGGGTTCCCTCGCCCTAGGCCCGAAGGACGTGAGAAACCCACAAAGCGAGTCAACATTCTATACCGATGTACAGAATCTGGAAAAGCGCACTACAGCCCATGCAAGCGTTCCAAGCGATTTGAACTGATTGACAATTGAGGTAAATTGTATGCCGGGCAGATTTCTCCTTGTTCGATGTAATGACTGTGGTGGGGAAGCAAAGATCTTCAGTCACGCCACCACCACCGTGAAGTGCAGCACTTGCGGCGCTACTTTGACACGACCTGCCGGTGGCAAGGCTCGATTATCCGGCAGCGAAATCATCCAAACGCTGTCGGAGGAATCCTAGATGGCTGAAGCCCAGACTCGAGAGTGGCCTGAGCTTGGAGAGTTGGCAATTTGCGTCGTAGCGAGTATCAAATCGAATGGAGCATACGTCAAACTCGAAGAATTCGGCGAACGTCAAGGTTTCATCTTCATCGGTGAGATCGCATCTGGATGGATCAAGAACATACGCTCCTATGTTCGTGAGGGTCAGCGCATCGTGTGCAAGGTTACTCGAGTGCGGGAGGACCGAGAGAGCGTCGACCTCTCACTCAAAGCAGTCTCGGAGGAGCGCCGAAGGACCCGCATTCAACAATGGAAAGATGAGCAGAAGGCACATCGCCTCATCGATGTCGTCAACGAACGGGCAGGAACTAACGAGGCGAAGGAACATGTGCAGATCCTTACAGAGATCTTCGGAAACCTCCACCAAGCTTTTGAGGAAATTGCAATCAATGAACAGGCGTTCGCTGAGCAGGATCTCAGTGGAGACTGGATTGAGCACTTCCACAAGGTTGCTTTCGAGAACATCATACCCGAGCAGGTGATCATTGATGGTTTTCTGGAATTGAGTTCGGTGGCTCCAAACGGTGTTGAAGCGATACGGGATGTGCTTGAACAGGTCGAGAGACTCTGTGACATCGAAAGAGAAATCACAGTGACTGCACGATATGATGGAGCGCCTCAGTATCGCGTCGTCGTCACTGCACCTGATTTCGAGGCAGCA
>CAZMJD010000048.1:0-9718 GCA_964566385.1 uncultured Candidatus Poseidoniales archaeon
TGGCGAAGCCGTTGATGTTCTTGAGGGCTCGCTCAAAGAAGAGACCTTACTCGACCTTTCCAAGAATCTGGTCGAGAAGTTCCTTCTCCTCATCATCGATCTTTCCATCAATGAGGGCCTCTTTGATCTGGTTGACCTTATCTTCGTCCAATCCAGCTCGTCCAGCAGCTTCGAGAATCAGTTTCAACTCCTCATCATCGACACTTCCATCACGGATAGCTGCATTGATGGCAGCCCGGGTAGCAATCTGTCCAGCTTCTTCTTCGGTAAGGTTGAGAGCTTCACCCAGAATCTTCAATTCGTCTAATTCCTCTTGGCTGAGGACTCCATCTTCGTAGGCTTCCTCATATGCCTCAAGCAGAAATTTCCTGTACTGATCCTGATGGAGAAGAACGTCACGGATGAGACCGTAATCGATACTTCCTTGCCGGTTTGCAGCTTCTAGTCGGACCACGGATTCGCGGACTTCTTTGACAGCCATGTCCTTCAGGCCATGAGCTGCGAGAATCATCCCCATTACAATCACGCCGGCGGCAATCCAAATCATGGTCGGAGCGTGAACGAATGACTCACTTGGGTTGGAGACGACCGTCATCATCTGCCAGAGACCGAAAAGAGTGATCAGGCCACCGATGAAAATCTCGCCCCAGTCATCGAAATCAGCCTCTTCGTCGAAGATTGCTAAGCGCTCCTGAATCGTCGCGTCGTCCTTAGAGGCCATGGCTTTCGGGCGATGATGGATGGCATCAGTCTTTGACTCTATCGTTTTCAAAGGTCATGTATCTTGCAGGTGCCGCTATCCTCATGGGCGTCGGCTTTGCCCTCTTGGGCGTGAAGGCTGAAAACGACCCCCTCTCGGTTCGTCACCTTGGCCTTTCAGACGCTGTCACCTCGGTCTTTGAGCGGGAAGGAATCCGACAACTGTACCCACCACAGCATGAGGCTCTGAAGGTTGCTCTTGAAGGAAGGAACACTGTTGTCTCAATTCCTACGGCTTCTGGTAAGTCTCTCATTGCATATGTGGCAATGCTGCGTCGGATTCTCGATGGTCCTACACGTTCACGCGGCATCTACATCGTGCCTTTGAAAGCCATGGCTACTGAGAAGTTGGAAGATTTCAAGCGCTTGGGAAAGGCCTGTGGCCTGTCTGTTGGACTTGCGATAGGAGACGCTCGTGGAGAAGTGCGTCGTATTCGTGAAGCCGACATTCTTGTTTGCACTTCTGAAAAACTCGATGCCCTGCTTCGCCAGTCCACGCGACTCCTTGATGATGTGTCGATTGTCGTCACCGACGAAGTACACCTCATCAATGATACCGGCCGGGGACCAACTCTTGAGATGAATCTCGCACGCGTTCTTCATCTTGCACCCTCAGCACAGATCATTGCACTGTCAGCCACAATCGGCAATGTCCACTCACTCGCTTCATGGTTGGATGGCATTGTGGTCATGTCGACATGGAGGCCCGTTCGTTTGCAACTTGGCTTGATGAATGAGCACATGGTTGAACATCACAAGGTGGTTGACACAGATGGTGAACATCCAAGCACTCATCGATATGATGTTGATCAATTAACGACGAATCCGGTGCAGGACATTTGCGAACACGTGACCTCCGATGAAGGTCAGGTCCTCGTTTTCGTGAACACTCGCCGTTCATCCATTGCTGTCGCGCGAGACATTGGCCGGGCTCGATGTCGAAGGGCTGCCGATGGAGATCTAGACCCTGCTTGGTCAAAGCATGCGGATGCTTATCTTGGTCTGGAGGAAAAGACCCGGTCAAGTCAATCTCAGGCTGAAGCGTTGAAGGGAGGATGTGCCTTCCATCATGCAGGTCTGACCTCTAAACAGCGTCGATATATCGAGAATCTGTTCAAGCAACGCATCATCAATGTGCTCTGTGCGACACCAACTCTGGCCGCAGGGGTCAACCTACCTGCTCGGTGCGTTCTGGTGAGGGACCTTAAGCGATGGTCAGGCGGGGGGATGGATTGGTTGTCAGTAATGGAGATACATCAGATGATGGGCCGAGCCGGTAGGCCTCAGTACGACTCAGAAGGTGAGGCGATTCTTATGGTGAAACATGAGCATGAGAAAGAACTCCTTGCTGAGCGTTTCATCCATGCTGAACCAGAACCGATCAAATCGAGACTTCATCATGATAGTGCACTTCGTATGCATTCCCTTTCTGTGGTGGCCAGTGATCTAGCAAACACAACCACCACTATTCTCGGTCTATTCGACCGCACCTTTCTTGGACATACAGTCCCCACTTCGATCGTGAATCATCGCATTCGTGCGATGCTTGACTGGCACATTGAACAAGGCCTTCTGACGATGGCTGAAGCCACGAATGGTGATGCAGATGTGAGGGATGAGCCTCAATCACTTCCTTGTTGGGTCACTGTGGCCTTATCTTGCCTTGGAGCAGATGAGCCTAGAACTTGGCCTCCTGTGCCAGCAACCACTCAGATGGAGACCGAATCGGATATTGCGGCCCTCACCACTCCTTCGCCTTCGTTCGTGCCTGCAACGGAACTTCCAGAACGTGGTATCGGTCCGATGGTGGTGACATCTGGTCAACGCAACTGGGACCGAACCTTCATCCCGACTAGCTTTGGTCGAGAGGTGGTTCGTTTATGCATCGATCCACTATCTGGTATCCGGCTAAGGCGTGGGCTGAGACGCTGCGTACGACGTCTTGTGCGAGATTCAAATGACCAGCCTGTCACGACCTTCGGATTGCTCCATTTGATCACATATTTGCCTGATTTCGTCCAAATCAGGAGCAATCGGTCCGATGAACTTCGACTTCAGGACATCTATGCTGTTGAGAGTCATGGCTTGGTTGTTGACGAGTCTGAAATCGGCCCCATTGAATTCTCATCACTTTTGAAATCGGCAGACGTCATACAGGCTTGGATCGACGAGGTAGACCTTGCTCTGATTGAGGATGATCGCGGAGTTTCTCCAGGTGATTTGAGGATGAGATGTGAGCTTGCTCGATGGCTCTTGTATGCGGCTCAGTCTATTCTTGGAGCAGATACTAACTTCTCCGATGAGCATGAATCTCATCGCCGAGCTCTCAATGACATGATTGTTGAACTACACACGCGGGTACGCTACGGGTGCAGGGAAGACGCTCTCCCATTGATCGTCCTACCAAACATCGGAAGGAAACGTGCACGGGATCTCATTGGAGTGGGTATCCATCATCCACGAGATTTGTTGGATCTATCACGTAAGATGTATCAGACAATCATCGGTATACGGGGTTGGTCGGTGAATGTCGTTGACCGCCTCATCAAGGATGCCCATGAAGAGGTTGAAGCTGGCCGTAAGGTCCATCGCCTTCCACGTGACGATGACATTCCATTACAGGGGGAGGTGGAGAACTCATGAACGTGCCTTGGTATCCGTGTTGGGCCATCTCATGGCGGAATCCAGAAACATCACCGCCGTTGATTGATACCCTTCTTGAGCACCGACCGGATGATCGATGGGTAATTGCTCCGGATGAGGTCATCCGTTCGGAGCAACATGTATGGTCATGCTGGTTGAAGACCGTGGATGATGAGATGTGTGGGCTGCAGATTGCCCGCTCTATCGATGTCTCCATGCTCTGTGCATTGCATGGGACGCGGAAGATCAGTGATGCATTGGCAGCATCTTCAATCACTCCGCAGATTGACACTGTGGCTTGGCTTCTGCATCTTCCGGTGGCCGATCCGAGCCTCATTGATAGTGAGTGGCACCTGTCTGAACTCCCCTTTCCAGAACATACCCAAGAGCTAGAGCAAGTTGCTTGGCGAATCATCGAGGCACTGGAAGCATTTGTCATACCGACGCGGCCCGGAGGCGTTCGAGAGGATCACATGTCCTGACGCCATGTAGGTGCATTTACATCAGCACGTCGGAGGTCTGCAAGAACCTCGGAGGCCATAGCGAGTGCAAGTTCCTCTGGTGTCTCGGCCCCGATCGTGAGTCCGATAGGACAGCGTACATCGTCAATCACTTTCTCATCGATTCCAGCTTCAAGGGCCGCAGCGCGAAAGGCGTTCCATTTTGAACGGCTTCCTATAACTCCGATTGTTGCGTCGACATTCTGTTGAAGAAGATGAAGTAATACATCTTGATCCACTTTCCAGTCGTGTCCCAGAATGAAGACATGTGTCGAGGTACGTGCGCTATCCACCACTTGATCAAGAATCTCTGTGAGTTCTCCAGCAATACATTGTCCCGCCTGTGGAAACCGTTCTTGGTTCGACCATTCCTTCCTCACGTCTGCGATATCATGATCCCACCCAAGCCATGTGCAGGCTTCAGCCAAAGCGAAGCCGACATGTCCACCACCGATCAGAAGAATGCTTGGTGAAGGCTCTAGAATTTCCAATGACACCTTCACTCTCCCTCCACAGAGGCTGTTGAGGGGCTCACCCGCTTTGGAAGTGGTGGCCTGTCGACTCAAGATGAATTCTTTCACTCTCGAACGCCCATCTCCATCGAGCATTGCTCGAAGAGCCTCGATCACCTTCAACTCAAAACCACCTCCACCGACTGACCCTTCAAATTCACCCGTGCTGAGAAGTCCTAGACGAGCTCCCGGGCGACGAGGAACGCTGCCCGAACTCTCAACAACTGTGGCGAGTGCAACGCGTTTACCTTCACTCAGTCGGTCGAGAACCCATTCAAGGACCATGATGGTCATTACATCCCCCCTTCAATCTGCGAATCGGTTCGCCCAAGAATGTCTTCCGGGTCTAGCGTCAAGAATCTAGTTACATCTTCTTCAGTGTCCAGATTGAGATGGAGATGGCGGCATGTCGTCGCTCTCCCTTTGGGTGTAACGATGCTACGTAGTGAGGTGTCTGGTTCACAATCGACGATTCGTTGAATAGTCTCCGCATCGAGGGTGATTGGATGCCCTTTCCTTCCTTCGGTCATCGGTGCGGATGGGGCTCGCGAACTCCGAAGCATGTGAATCGCATCCAAGGACCATCCACATCTATCGATGGGAGCAATGAGGACTCCGTGTTCTCTGGATTCTTTTGGAATCGCGGCTAAGCCTAGTTGGATTGAACGCATGCGTCCAAGCATGGGTGATTCGTTGATGATGAATGTGCAGTTCGTCAATCCTTCACAATATGGTATCAGGCCAGGATGTATCACTACGACGACACGTGAGATTCCTGCAGAAAGCAGATTGTCTTTCATCCAATCAATCAGGGGTTGCCCGTTGACCTCGATGAGTGCTTTTTGTCTTCCAAGTCGTGTGCTGAGACCTGCGGCAAGAATCACTGCATCAGTGATCAAACCACTCTGTGTTCGCTCTTCACAATGTATTCTACTCGCCGCGTCCATCCCTGTACCTCAGAGGGAGCGGGTGATCTCACGACCGATGATCATGCGTTGTATCTGACTAGACCCCTCATAGATTTGCATCACCTTAGCGGCTCTCATCAATCGCGCAACAGGATATTCTTCGGAATATCCGTATCCTCCGAAGATTTGAACGGCATCCGTCGTGACCTCCATCGCAGTGTCAGCAGCGAAGCGTTTGGCATGGGCAGCACTCTCAGTGTTCCGTATGCCATTGTCAGCCTCCCAAGCAGACTTGTGAGTGAGCAGCCGTGCCGCCTCAATCTTCGTCTTCATGTCTGCCAGCATGAATTGAATCGCTTGATGCTGATGCAGAGGTTTGCCGAATGTCTTTCTCTCATCAGAATATTGCAAGGCATGCTCAAATGCAGCCCGAGAGATTCCAGTAGCATGTGCAGCGATTGATGGGCGTGAGATATCAAAAGCGGTCATGGCGTTTGACCAACCCAGTCCTTCAACTCCTCCAAGCAGATTCTCCGCAGGTACGCGAACATCGACGAAATCAACGGCTCGTGTATCTGAAGCCCGTTGCCCCATATTCATTTCCTTCTTACCTAGGCTGACACCCTCCCATGATGATTCTACGATGAAACCACTCATTCCTCTATGACCCGCACTTCGGTCTGTGAATGCAAGTACGAAGAACCAGTCTGCCTGGCCTGCCCCAGTGATCCACATTTTATTGCCATTGAGTACGTAGTGATCGCCGTCTCTGATGGCAGTTGATTCGATGCTCATAACATCTGAACCCGCCCCTGGTTCGGTGACGGCATAGGCAGCGATGGCAGGTTTTTCAACAAGCCAGCCAAGGTATTTCTGTTTCTGTTCCTCAGTTCCACTCATAATGATGGGGGCTGCAGTCAAGCCATTGCTGTAGGCAGCGGTAGCAAATCCAGGGTCACCCCATGCCATCTCTTCTTGGACAATGGTCTCGGTAAGACATCCAAACCCCATTCCACCATACTTCTCAGGTATGTGGAGATTGAGCAATCCAGCCTCGTGTGCTGCAGTGATGCATTCAGTGGGGAAGGTGCCTTCCAGATCCCACTTCTCTGCATTCGGCCGGATCATCTCTGCTGCAAACTCGCGTGCAAGATCCCGTAACATGAGTTGTTCCTCCGTCAACTCGTACGAGACCATGTCTGAGGCCACTCAAGCATGACAATTAGGCCTTGCGTGGGTCAGGAGTATTTCTTCAGAAGGCGTACACCCTGGTGATCAGACCTATGAGGAAAATCAGGTATGTTGAAACGAGAATATAGCCTTCGTAGCGTTTGAATTTTGAAGAGGACCACATGAATATGATCGCCATGAACGTGGCGATGAGGGCACCCGGAATGATCCAGTACCTGATATCGACGTAATTGCCCGCTCCGACAGTTTCTGCAGAGAAGGTGATGGGATAGATGAGTGCCGCAATCCCGATTGAGAACATAGGATCGGTGATGTTGGAGCCCAATAGCGTACCTATGGCCACTCCAGAGGAGCGATAGGCGGCAGCCATCCCTACGGCTAGTTCAGGTAGTGATGTTCCAGCCGCTGCGATGGTAGTTCCAATGACCGCTTCACTGACTCCGAAATTTTGGGCAATGAAACTGGCGGAATGGACCATTCGATCGGATGCAAGTACAGCAGCTCCAAGTCCGAGAATCATGCAGACCATGATTGACATACCTGCCCAATCTTGCTGTTCCTCTTCATCGGATTCTTCATCATTTTCAGATACCGGCGTTTCCTTTTGTTCTCCCTTCTGACGTCTTGAGAGAGAGATCAGGTACGTGATGTAGGCGACGTACCCTGAGGCAAGCAACCCCCCTTCTAATCGTGAAAGGGTGTTGTCGAACCAGAGGAGTAGTGTGAGCAGCACGAGGGCGAAAACCATCATGAACCCGTCCCTCTGAAGCCAACCAGGTTCCAGATCGAGGGGCTTCACGATGATGACAATGCCGAGAATCAAGGTGATTTGGATAAGCACGGAACCGAAGATATTCCCTACTGCCAAGGCGAGATATTCTCTCTCCTCGGGACTGATGCTGGCAGCCAGAGCTGATTGCCCGGTGACCAGAATCTCGGGCAATGACGTACCGATGGAGACCACTGTGAGTCCAATAATCAATTCAGATAGCCCTATCTTGCGAGCCATCGCTTTTGCTCCATCCACGAAAAAGTCTGCAGAGATTAACAATAGGCAGAGTGAGACAATGAGCAGGAATCCGTAACTTGACATGGTCTGGCTTTGAGTCGCTGATGTGTTGACAATTGCAAGAACTACACCGAACATCAGGATAGAGATAGTCATCTTACTTGAGACCAAATCTGCTAACTCATATCTGCTCTCTGTAGCGTGCATCACCAACCCCACCTTTGGGAGCAATTGCCGTTTTGATATAGTCTTGCGGGCCTGAAAAAGATTCAGGTCATCATGCGAACAACATGTTTGACAACCAGATCGGTTGATGGCACAGTGTGTCGTTCAAGAGGTGGTGAGAATGGCACTGGAGTGTCAAGTGAACCGAGAACCACTGGCTGTGTCTCAAGATTCCAGAACGTCGATTCAAGGACCCTACTCGCAATAGTGTGCGCATATCCTCCCGTCCATTGGGCTTCCTGCAGGACCATGACCCGTCCCGTCCGACTGACTGAACCTATGCACGTATCTTCATCCCAAGGAAGAAGTGTTCGCAGATCGATGATCTCCACCTCTATACCATGATTCGCTGCCAATCGCTCAGCGGCCCGGAGAGCAACGTGCACCATCGCAGACCAAGTGATGATTGTCAGGTCCCTTCCAGTTCTCACCTTGCGTGCAGTGCCTATGCGATGTGGCCCAGGTCTTCTATCGAGATCCTTGTGAATTCCCTCCGTGTCAACATCCTGCGAGATGCTCTCTCCCCATCCAGTTCGCCCACCTCTTAATCCGTATAGGCCGATATGTTCCAGAAAGACGCATGGGTCTGGAAGTGCAACAGCGTCGAGCAACAGGTCGTAGGCATCCTGAGGTATTGAAGGTGCTAACACAACAAGTCCTGGATCATTGCTGAGCCAAGCTTCGATGGGTTTGGCATGGAAAGGACCAGAGGATGTTCGTGCACCAATCGGGATTCGTACCGTCAGAGGAACATTGGCACCCCAACGCCATCGTAGCATCGCCGCGTTATTGACGAGTGAATTCATGGCCAAGGATGCAAACCCTCCGAATTGAATTTCTGCGATGGGCCTCATTCCGGCGAGTGCAGCACCTGTGGCAGAATGGACGATAACGCTCTCAGACAACGGTGCATCGATCAGACTTCCTGGGTGCTTAACAACAAGGGGGAGATTCATGCCGAACGCGCCCGCTATCTCCATATCCTCGCCGATAAAAATCGTCTCATCGGTCCATCTGTCAGCAGCCGCGACCATGGCCTGCTGAATCGCCTTCGAATACGTCCAAGCATCTCGTGCGTCGCTGAAGGCGACCTGAACCGTACTTTGGACATCGTTGCTTGCTTCTTCTGGTTCCGTAGAACTGCTAAATCGCTCTATCTGATCACTGTGAGTGGGGGGGTCTTTGAAAGAAAATACGCCCATCGTCACTGTTTCAGGATTTGGCCAAGGCATTGCTTCGACAATTTTTCTTGCCTCATCTACCTCTTTCTCTGCCGCAGCAACAATTCCTTCCAAGTCATGTTCCTCGACGCCGCGTTCACACAGATCTCTTCGTGCAGAATCGATAGGATCCTTCTCTTGCCAGTAGGAGAGCAAATCTCTGTCAACGTAACCCGGTGGTTGTCCTGAAGACGCTCCGAGATAGAGATCATCATGGTGGTGTGCGTGACCACAACCTCGCATTGTCTCAATGTGGATCAGACTCGGTCCGTGACCACTCATTGCGATATCGCGTGCCACTGCTACTGAGGCGTAAATCGTAGCAGGGTCGCTGCCATCAACCGTCCAGGATGGAATGCCAACGGCCACTGCTTTGTCCGCCCAAAGGTCAACTGCGGATTGATTTTTGACCGGTGTATCGAGTGCAATTTGATTGTTCTGGAGTATGAAGGCCATCGGCAACCCCCTTGCCGCAGCGAGATTCAGTGCTTCCCACCATTCGCCACTCGATGAGCCCCCCTCACCAATGCAAGCCAGTGTGAAGCGCCCTTCATTGCGCCGCTGTTCCGCGAGTGCAAGCCCGACACTTGTAGCGCTGGCAATGGGTAAAGGTGCTGCAGGTGGGAGAACCCCTCTCTCCCAACACCCGATATGTAAATCCCGCCCCCCTGCACCTTCAATACCACCATCCATGGGTGAGCCAGATTTTCCCATCTGAGCAGCAATCACGCTGACTGGTGTATCTCCCATC
>CAZMJD010000049.1:0-9650 GCA_964566385.1 uncultured Candidatus Poseidoniales archaeon
CTTCGGTCAACATGACATCAACGACCTATACCATCTGGGCCAACAACTCAGGTGGGGCCGCCTTCACGACCATAGCGATCACGATCAACGAACCCATAGCGATCCTCAGCATCTCTAACACGACCTCCACCCTCATCCGCACGATTCCGGTCTGGCCGATCACCATCACGAACAGCGGTGGCGCAATTGCATCCTTTGCCATCGAACCAGAACTTCCACCAGGATTGGTCTTCAACCTCAGCACCGGTAAGATCTCTGGAATACCAACAACCAGTGGCGTACAGGGTGAATGGACGATATGGGCCAACAACTCCGGAGGATCTGCTTCTGTGACCGTCAACCTGACCATCATCGAACCACCCGCTGTGCTCACTCCATCCGTGACCTCAGCCATACTGACCAGAGGCGTTCAGATGAATGCCATTAGCATCTCAAACGCAGGTGGTGTGGTCGACACATGGTCCATCGAACCGGCATTACCTGCCGGGTTGACCTTCAACCCGAGCAACGGGTCCATCAACGGCACGCCGACTGTGAACATGACAGTGAATGTCTACACCGTCTGGGCGAACAACACCGCAGCATCTGTACCGACAACCATCACCCTGACGGTACTCGAACCGGTCGCTCAGATCTCAGCATCGACCACCAATGTCATCCTGACACGCGGCGTGACGATGTCTGCGATCACATTCAACAACACTGGAGGCAACGTCGCCTCATGGGTGATCATCCCCACACTTCCAGCAGGATTGTTCTTCGATTCGGGCACAGGTAGGATCTCTGGAACTCCTTCTGTCAACATGAGCACAACCATCTATACGATTCGAGCCATCAATACCGGAGGTACAGATGAGGCATTCGTTTCCATTCGAGTGCTGGAACCAGCTCCCATCATCTCGCCCACGTCAGAGGAAATGACACTTACACGCGGGGTCCCGATGACAGTGATCAGTGTGAACAACAGCGGAGGCGTCGCAGCGACCTGGGCCATCACTCCTGAACTTCCGACCGGACTTGAGTTCAACACGAGCAATGGACAGATTAGCGGCAGGCCCTTGGTCAATATGACCACAACCACAACCTACACCATCTGGGCCAACAGTAGTGGAGGATCACACTCCATCACGGTCAACCTCACAATCCTTGAACCATCTGCAGTCATCACGCCATCCATCGCCTATGCCATCTTCACACGAGACACAGCAGCACAGAACATCACGTTCAGCACAAGCGGTGGAGCCATCGAAACGTGGGCCATCGAACCTGCTCTCCCAGCTGGCATGATCTTCAATAGTACGACCGGGGCAATTTCAGGCACGCCTACAGTCAATATGACTACCACAACCTACAACATATGGGCCAACAATTCAGGAGGCCCTACATTCACAACCATCACTCTCGTGATCAATGAACCACTTGCATACCTCGCGATATCCATGCCGCATCAGAATCTCACGACTGGAGTCCCGATGGAACCGATCAAGATCACCAACCATGGCGGAGTCACCGCAGAATGGGGCATCAGTCCCGACCTTCCAGCAGGGTTGTCGTTCAACATCACAACTCTGACCATTGAAGGCAGCACAGTCATCACTCTGTCAAGAACAACCTTCACCATCTGGGCCAACAATACTGGTGGATCGACAAGCATCGACTTCACGATGGGAGTTCTCGTCGATCTGGATGGAGACACCATCCCAGACATCCACGATACCGACGATGATGGTGACGGAGTGAGCGACGATGAGGATCAATTCCCCAAGGATCCCAGCGAGCAGACCGATACAGATGGTGACGGGATCGGAAATAATGCTGACACCGATGACGATGGGGATGAGATAGAAGATGAATTCGATAGATTCCCAGTGGATCCCACCGAACATAGTGACAAGGACGGAGATGGGGTAGGTGACAACAACGACACAGACGATGACAATGATGGAGTAGATGACGTGGACGACAGATTCCCTGCTGATCCCAGCGAATCCGAAGACACAGATGGCGATGGAATCGGTGACAACAATGACACTGATGACGATGGAGATGGCGTTCTAGATGGTGCGGATGATTTCCCACTCGATTCTCGTGAAACGATTGATACTGATTCGGATGGTATTGGAGATAACAACGACACCGATGATGACGACGATGGGGTGCCCGACATCGAGGATCTGTTCCCCTTAGACCCATCAAGGTGGGGAGGTGAAGGGGGTGGAAGCATCGTGATCACCGATCCAATCAATGGAACTCAGACTCAGAACAATGCTACTGAGAACATGACCAATGTGACAAAACCGACCATCCAATCGATAGAGGACCTCTACAATCAATCACAGTTCGAGGTGCCCCCAGAAGATATCGAAGAAAAGGAGCTGGTCGAAGAGAACTCAACCAAGTCCAAGCTCTGGAAGGACCGAGTCGAATCCAGCGCGACAGTCGCTGGCGCAGGAGCCTGGGGAGGTTTCACGTTCTTCTTCGGGTGGAGGAGGTGGAGGCGGAAATGTGACCTCTGCGACAGTAAGATCGATGTTCAACGCCTGCACGAAAATAACATCTGTGCAGCGTGTCGAGAGGATGAAGGACTGATGCTATCGATGCGATCCAATTCGCGCTTCTCAGGCAAGAGTATCGGATTCACGCAGTTCCAATCAGACAGAGATCTCTGAAACATTCGCAAGGAAGGTCACAACGCTCAACATGAACGAGGGACTGGGAGAACCAGTGCAGCGCTCCATGGCCATCGAATGTGGGTTGTTGGAGCATGCAGTTGTTGACGGATGGATGAAACGAATCCAGAGCGCAAGAGTCACTGAACATATCTGCGACGTCGTGCTGTTCAACGAACACCCCGCAGTGATCACAGTAGGGAGGCGAGCCCAGCATGATGGTTATGAGGTCTTGACAAACATCCCACATGAGAAGGTCGAGCGCGGCGGAGGCATCACATACCATGGACCTGGCCAACTCATCGTCTACCCCATCATCGCATGGCAGGGTTTGAACGAGCAATCTGTGCGCACCGTCACCTCTCGACTCGAAGACTGGGTGATTGCCGCTTTCGGCGAGCTGGGCATCGAAGGCCGGCGAGATGAGAGGATGCAGGGGGTATGGGTTGAAGGTAACAAGATTGCATCGATTGGATTAGCGTTCTACAAATGGGTGAGCCGATATGGAATTAGCATCAATGTGAGAACCGAACACGGAGTTGTCGAGAGCCTGCGTGGCTGTGGCCTTGAAGAAGGGACATCAACGTCGCTCTCCGTTCTCGGCCACACGTGCACGATAAGAGAGATGACCGCCGCGCTGATCCTACATGCACCACACACCATCCAACGCGATCTTCATCATGCCACATCAGAGGAGATTGCTGCTCTGATGGCACTCACGGATGGACCAAGCCTTGATGAGCAGCTCGGAGGCACGTAGTATCGTGACAACTGTTGTCTTGGTCATCAGTGGCGCCTCAGGTGCCGCCTATGGCGTTCGACTTCTAGAGGCCCTATGCGACATTGGAACAGAGGTCAGACTCGTCGTCACCGAATCGGGGCGACTCACACTGCAACATGAATGCACCACGACCCCCGAGAAACTTGCTGCGAGGTTTGATGTCCAGTTGGAAGCCAACGATGATGTAGCTGCAAAATCAGCCTCTGGGTCGGCACGTATCGAACATGTCGTCATATGTCCTGCATCTGGGACAACCATCGGAAAGATTGCCAGCGGGATAGGGGATAATCTTGCTACACGCTCAGCGATTGTTGCTCTGAAGGAGCGCAGAAATCTCATCCTCGTTCCCCGTGAAGCACCGTTCGCAACGGTTCATCTCGAACAGATGACCAAACTCTCAGCACATGGCGCAATCATCCTACCTGCATCTCCTGGATTCTACAACCACCCAGAGACGATCGATGACCTCATCGATTTCATCGTCGCTCGTATCCTCGACCAGATGAACCTTGAACACACACTTGGACGTCGATGGACTGGGAAGGAGATCGGTGAGTCGTGATGGGTGAGGCCGCCGAGGTCATAGTTGATGAGGTCACGCTGAATGAGCGTCTGGCAGATCTGGCGAGAAAACCTCCAGTGATCGGAGCTGTTGCCGTAGTCATTTTGCTCATCGGCGCTCAAGCAACGGGATTGACGCCTTGGGGGCCCCTCTTTGGCCAAGGTGAGGCCGAACTGATAGGATTCGATCAAGCTCGGGCCCGTAGTATCGCTGAGGAACTTGTAGCGCTTGGACCACGACACTCAGGTTCTGATGCGGAGTTGCAAGGAGCCAAGATCATTGCAGGCCACCTGGAATCAGCTGGTTTCGATGAGGTCGAGATTCTCGATTTCAGCGTCCCTATGTTTGAGATCACACGTGAACCTCTCTTTGAATTCTGTAGACCAGGCATCAATCCCTTCAACGCATGTGGACCCTTCCTCAATACAGAACCTGACATCATCCTATTCAATCACACACGAGAATTCGTCCTCCAGGGTTATAGCGGTTCTCGGGTCATCACCTTCGACCAGAACGTCCCCGTCGTGGATCTTGGGAATGGGTCAGACGATGTATTGTGGCAGGATGCCGAGAACAGCATTGGTCTGCTCTGGTCGGCAGGCAGCGTAGGAGGGAACACAATCGCATTCCTCAACGCACAGGCCAATGGGCTCCTTGCCTTGATAGTCGTCTATGCTGCGATGAACTGTGACCAGATCGTTGACGGTGATTGTGTCCCTATCTTCAAGACCGTTGACGTAACTCAGTTCACGTCAATCCCCAGCGACATCCCATTCATGATGGTCAGCAGAAGTGTCGGTGAACTGATTCGAGAGGAGGTTGTTGGAGGAGATGCACGATTACAGATGGACATCGAAGTGGACAACACCAATACACGTGACATCAGAGTCGTCTGTGGAACGATCTTCGGTAAGGACGAGACCGAGATCATCCTTGGTGCTCATCACGATACTGTCTACAACGGACCCGGTGCCGTTGATGACACAAGTGGAACCGCGACAGTGGTCGAAATGGGTTACCAGTTCGGATTCCTGTACCAAGAATTAGGACAACCGGATCACACACTCAGAATCTGTACATGGGGTGGAGAGGAGGAAGGACTCCATGGTTCCAAGGCTTACGTTGCCTCACGGAGCGATGAATTATCGAGCAGACTCCAACTCTACGCTAATTTCGACATGAATCATGTGGATCTCGAGCGTGGTGCTTCGATGACGTTGTTCGGAAATGATGCTGAAACAGTGGCACAGATCGAAGAGGTGCTCACAAGATTCACTGAGGCCAGTCCAAATGTTGCACAACGCTACAACGTCAGTGTTCAGGTCAAGAACAGCATCATGGACGATCCTAATGGCATGCCCTATAACAGCGACCACGGACCCTTCGTCTACGACCTCCCAGGTGGAGCGGGCAATGCGATTGTCTGCTATGGTTCTGGTTCATGGGAATATCACACATTTGCAGATGACATATCCCGATTCAATGAAGAGAGTCTGTCGGTGAGTGCCATCGTTTACGGCACACACGTGCGTCAACTCGCCTGGGACGGGAACTGATGAGGAGAACCGAGCGAAGTGCCCTGTGCACAAACCGCCGGTAACGGATGATGTGGGCCGCAAATGAGATGTGTCTCCAGCATCAGCCAATGCTGTGGCCGACGTCTACGTACCTATGGTCGTGAACTTCGATGGCAGCGCACAGCCGGTAGGCGCCTTCAACCAATATGAGGTTGCTAGCGAAGCTCTGCACCGCTGGCTCAAGCGAGAGGAGGCCAAGGATTTCTGTCGAGCATCAATCTCACGTTGGCAGGTCGACGACGAGGTCACTGAGAACGGACTTCTCGTCGCCAGCCACATCCGTGACCTTTGTCCACTCTGCGGGCGAGAGGCGTTCTGGTGGGACACAGTTGAAGACCAAGCGACATGCCTCGCATCGGCATGCGGGGCATGGCTCCAACGCCGCCAGTCTAAAGGCGGTGGATATGACGTTGGCTGGCCCCCAGGAAACAGGAACCTACATGTTCACACCCCTGAGGAAGCGCTTGCCAAACTTCGTTCATGGCGACCTCCCGAAATAGAGGGGCTTGCCCGCCAATCCTTCGAGGATGTAATCACACGCAGAGAAGCTGCTGCTCCAAAGGAGGTGGAGGAACTCGAACATGCACAGAGTGCCAAGTTTCAGGCTGAAGGTACTATCTTCAGCAAGATGGTGAGTACTGGCCGAGGAGAGGCCGAGGATACTCCGAATCTGACAGCCCCCATCGGCCTTGGGGCTGCTCCAAAACCTCCCCCAACTGCACCTTGGATGAAGAAGAAAGAGACCACTGACGTATGAGTACCACGTTATGGTTGCTCACATCTCACGCAATGGCTCGAGTCCCAAAGCCCAACATGCTCTGGAGAGATGCGATTGTGCAAGTCGGCACATCCAAGCACGGACCGGGTCAACCACATCATCCAATATGACGGGACAATCACGGTAGAAGGCGTTGAAGGCAGAGGCGAGATCAAGAGCCCAACGAGCATAAGTCTGCGGCCGATGATCTGTGACCACGCGCTCAAGGACATCGTTGTGATCCATGATGTGCAGCAGAAGAGCATCAAAGGCATCTCCTTGGTCGGAGAGAAGAGACCTCTCGAACGTCTCGGGGACGACTTCACCCAACGACTCAAGGCGGCGTAGGATCGAGCATGAGCGAGCATGTGCGTACATGATGAATGGAGCTGAATCACCATCGAAGGACAGAGCCTCCTCCCAACGGAAGGTCACGCCTTTTTCAGGAGCGACACGGATGATGTTGAATCGAACCGCTCCACACCCCACTGCTTCAGCAATGGCCTCATGCATCTCAGAGGTGATGTGGTGACGGTCCGGGTCGATCAGTGCCGCCGAGCGCTCGACTGCCTCATCGAGCAGATCATCCATGAACACAACGCGACCTTGACGGGTTGACATCTTGCCCTCTGGGAGTTTGATGAATGCGTAGAACACGAACTCGGGGGATCTACATTCCACTTCTTCGAGAGCGACGCCGAGCTGAGTTGCATGCAGCCTATGATCCTCGCCAAAGATATTGATCATGGTCCCCGAACGCTGGGCCTTATCGAGATGATAAGCAATGTCACGAGTTGCGTACAGGCTTGACCCATCACCGCGCTGAAAGAAGAATTTTGTTGACTCTCCCGATACTCCACGTTCTGCCAGTTCAAGGAACAGGGCACCGTTCTCTGCCATCCCTGCAAGATCGCTCTCTTTGAGACGTTCCACCACCTTATCCACATCACCATTGTGAAGGAAGGTCGATTCATGCGTGAAGGCGTCGAACGAGACCCCCGTGCGCTGTAAAGTCTCAAGCATCCCATCGAGGACGGGTTTGTATGCGGCGTCAAAAGATGAGAGAACTGCTTCGTCCCCCATCTCAGATCCCAGAATAAGCCGCTCAACAGCCTGACCGATGTTTGGCAGGTCTCTTTCCAACAGACTTCCTGATTGGGCATCATCGCCTTTGCCCTGTTCGCTGGAGAGATAATTGGCAGCCTGATACCATAGCACACGCTCGTGATCTGCCTTACCAACCCAGCGTGCATCGATCACAGATGAACGGCCATCGGCTTCCAGAACTTCACGAACCTCATCAAGGGTCAGATTCTCTAGTGCCCAAGCAAGCATGCCAACCTGTTTGCCCAAGTCATCAACGTAGTACTCTGCACACACCCGACGGCCTGCGAGACGTTGCATGCGCACAAGCGTGTCACCAATGATGGCATTACGTGCCCGTCCAATGTGGAAGGGTCCGTTCGGGTTCGCAGAGGTGTGCTCGATGAGCACGACACCAGCATCATCAGGCCCTGCAACCGTACCATCGGGTGGAAGAGTCGGATCTGCAGGTGGTCCCCAACGCTCATCGATCTGGTCGATCATCCAACCCCTATCGAGGTGCAGGTTGAGGTAACCACCTACTGCAACAACACCACTGCACCATGAGAACGAAACATCGCCAGCAGCCAGTAATGACTCGAGATATCCAAGAAGGCGCTCCGCGATGTCTGAAGGACTCATTTTAGCCGCTTTGGCGAAGGTGAAGCAAGGCAAGGCCACATCGCCCACAACATGCGGGTCGGCACGGCTAACTGTTGCCACCCACGCTTCATCCTCAACACCCATTTCTACGAGGAAAGGGCCGAGCGTTCCAGCAAGATCAGAGCGAATCATCTCGAGCAACATTTCACCTCAAACGATTGCATACCTCAGAAGTGCTGCCAAGCCCCCAAAACCAGTGAGAAGTGTCGCACCTTCTTCTGTGTCGACCGAAACAAGACACACATCAGCAGAGATCTGGTCGGCACGAACCGTCAGCTCTTCGAGAAGTTCCTCCTCATCGGTGACTGTAACTTCTGCAGAGCCACAAGAGGAGCAAGAAGGCGTTGACTCAGAAGAGTCTGATGTGACTTCGAAAGACTCACCACAGGCACCACATGTCAAACTCAGACGTGAGCGGCGTAAACCTTCGGACACCAGCAAAGTCTCAACAGCTCCCTGTTCCAGAGCTTGACGCACCATCATCTCGCCATAAGTCGCCTTGGGGTGATCCTCCATGATCTCACGTAGGAATCGCCCCATCACCTTGCGCTCACCATCAAGATTGATCTCATGCATGAGCGAGCCCGCCTCATCGATGAGCTCACGTAGACCTGATTCATTGGAATAGCCAACATCGAACATCGTGTCGACGATCTTCTTCTGAACCTCGTGATGGAAGTATCCATGCTTGACCACGTACTCCTTCGTCGCTCCGGGACCCCCCACGATGATACCTCTCAGATCTGAGACCATCGGGACCCAGTAGTTGCTCGCCCTTTCAGACGCCTTCTTGAAGAAATTGTGAGCCGCCTCCTCGATGAGACGCTCGAACCTCTGTGCCGATTGACCTCCTCGACCGTGCTTGGAAGGGACCTGAGAGTAGATGTGCTCCTGCACATGAAGGCGCGTGCCAGAAGCCATTCCCCACGCAGCCTCTGAACGATCGATGACGAACAGGCCATAGGCGGTTCGATCAGTGAGCTGTTCCTCCAACTGTGTGATCTCAAAACGATTGTCACAACGATAACGGAATGAAGAGAACGGCTCGACAGCCTCGGTCAGAACTCTTGAAACAAGGCGAGTCTTGTTGTTGCCAACGATGACATGGCCGACGAAGATGGCCACACCATACTCACCGGGAGTACGGAAGTTATTGAGTGTCGAGATTGCTGATTCGATGGCATCCTGCACATGTTTACGAGTCGACTTGGACTTGATGTTCGCAGCCTGACCGGCTTCTTGGCCCAGTTGTCCACGTACATCAGAGATCTGACGATCTGGAGGGATGATCACTGTCACGAGTTCAGTGCCCATACCCTTCATATCGCGGAGTTCCTCGACAGCCCGCCTGAGGCGAAGACGCCGTGCTGAGAGGTCCGCATCATCCGACATGACGTGAGAATGGCTCGACCGTCGTCTTATGAACCCTCTCGCCCAAGGGTGCCTTATGACGCAGCCAACTGTGGTGCTGGCGCTGGGCGGATCTCTGCTCAATGAGGCCATCGAGTCAGATTGGACAAAGGCAGTGCGTGGGCTGTTCACAGAGACCGATGCTCGG
>CAZMJD010000050.1:0-233 GCA_964566385.1 uncultured Candidatus Poseidoniales archaeon
GTTGTCAGTTCCAGCATTACCTGCTGCGAACACAATGAGGAGTTCATCGAAATCAAAGCTGTTGATATCTGCAACCATAGAATCTGCTGTGTATTTTCCACTCACGTCTGATCCCCATGAGTTTGTATGGACTCGGCTTCCATTCTCTGCAGCAGGTCGAAAAATATCGGTCAGGTCATCTGGTAAGCCCATCAGGAAATAACCATCCGAGACTTCCCATGAATACTCATAAC
>CAZMJD010000050.1:269-9601 GCA_964566385.1 uncultured Candidatus Poseidoniales archaeon
TTCCAGTTGACATATTGTTCGATTGCTTGGAAGTCCAATGACGCCCCAGGGGCAGCACCAATAATTGTCCCCCCCGAATAATTTCCGTCGCCGAGGACAGAACCTGCAACGTGTGTGCCATGGCCTGAATCAAGGTCAGATGCCCCATCATCTAGATTGATGTTGTCCAAGTAACCCGCCCAACTCGAGTCAATAGGGAATGAGGTAATATTCGCTATCCTCCCTTTGAAGTCAGGATGCATATCTGCATCATCTGCTCCATTATCAAGACCTGTGTCTGCCACTGTGACCTGGACGCCAGAACCATCGAGACCAGACCAACTTAGGTGATGCTGCTGCACCCACGATGAGTTGGCGATAGCATCGATTCCCATCACATCACGTGCAACATCATTGAGAGAGATGCGCAGTGCCTTTGGCTCAATCCATTCAATGACATCTGAATGGCTGAGAATCTCAATCCCACTTCGGTCTGCCTCAACAGTACCTACTCTCTCGCCGATGGACAGCCACTTCAATCCATCACCGTTGGGAAGATAGGAGGGGTCGGGAGCTTCATGTGTGAAAACGACAGTCCACAACCCTACTCCATCTCCGAAGAATGGTTGTTCGATGATTCCTCCAAGAAGAGGTGCGACTCGCGGATCAAGTTTGTCCTTGGGCTCAAGCTGTCCCACTGCCACAACTCCTAGGGCATGGAACTCAGTCGCATCCATCTGATTCACGTGACATAGGAAGGATGAGGGTGGTACGAAGGTCGAGCAATCCATCCCTGAATCCTCAAGTTCATGCAGCCACGTCGTGGGCAGAGGCCCTTGTCTACCAACAATCCAAGTTCCGCTAAATTCTTCGGCCGCTGGGAGAGGATCTAGTAAGAGGTCGCGATGGGCTAGGTGGGCAATGATCCCTAGGCTAGCAGTACCCAATCCATCTATTACAAGGGCCTTGGAAAAGAGTTCAAGTTCCTTGGCGTCTGAGTCAATTGCTGATGCAGTCGGTAGGAGAAGAAGGATGACAAGGGTCACTATGGCCCTATCGGACATATCCTGACCACTAGGGTGAGGGTTGTCAATCCTTGCTCATTGTGGAACTTTGGTCAAATGACAGTGATACTGAATTGATGCAGTATCTCTCTCCTCCATGTTCAGGTGGTCCATCATCAAAGACGTGTCCGAGATGCGCTTCACATACTCCACATCGCACTTCCACCCGGGTCATGCCATGTGTTGTGTCGACCAAGCGTTCGATACCTGCCTCATCGTGTTCCGTATGGAAAGAAGGCCAACCACAGCCTGAATCATACTTCATCACTGATGTGAATAAGATGTGCTGGCAGCAGATGCAGTGGTACGTTCCATCGCGTTCCTCTTTGTACAATGACCCAGTGAACGCCCGTTCGGTCCCCCCTTCTCTAGTCACATGATATTGCAGTTTAGTCAACCTCTCTTTCCACTTCTGATCCCGCGTGGAATCCTGCTTCGGAGTTTTGTCATTCATGTTGGTCAACCTCCATTCCTTGAGCGACCCTCAATGCATTCTCAAGAACGTCATCCCATGGTTCAACGTATTCAATGGGATCAGTCCTGCCTATCTGATGGAAAGCAAGAATCCGCTCGACATCTGCCCCTGACCTGCCTGAACTGCGTCCTTGTGAGTCCGGGTTATAGGAGGTATTCGTATTCCTAAACACCGTGTCAAAATCTAAGCTAAGTGTCGTACATGTCTCTAGTGCATCTCGAAGAATGCTCTCCTTGTCTCCGGCAAGGAATGGAAGATGGAAACGCACTCTATCGCTCTCCCAATTTCCCATGCTGAATGCATGCTCAATCGCTTGATAGAACTCAGGTCGGCAGTCAGGATAGATGGTGTGGTCGCCAGAGTGGACTCCGAGTCCTATGATGACATCTGTGTTCTCACGTTGCGATAATGAGAGTGCGTGTCCGTATAGGATGGATGAAAATATTGCATTTCTATTGGGTACAACTGTCTGTTTCATCTGTTCCTCTTCATAATGGCCTTCTGGGACTTGGTAATCAGGCGTGGTCAGGGCTGAATGGAAGACACCCATCGCAGAGGTCAGATCGATGATGCTGTGTTCAACCACATAGCCATGCTCAGCTAGATAGGCGATGTTATTCTTGGCGCGTTCAATCTCTATGCTGTGTTTCTGGCCATAGTTGTAAGATAAGCAGGAGACGCGATACCCATCGGCAAGAAGTCGCAGGAGTAATCCAGTACTATCCATGCCTCCAGAAAGTGCAGCAACGGCCCGTTCGGACATGGTCCTCCTGCTCCTCTAGGTCAGCCACTTTCTACGGCGATGAAGCCCTCTTCATCCCCTTTATTGACACCATTCAGGCCATGCGATGTCTTTGCCTTCTCGAGCAAGGCTGTCAGGGGGACTGCAGCTTCACCTGCTTCGACCGACCATTTCATCTCTGGCTTGAGTTCTTTGAATTGATCAGATGCTACTTCAGCAGCTCTTTTGATCAATCCATCTCCTTGCCCAAGGATCTTATTGATCATGTCCACACTGCTCAATAGGTCCCGCCATTGATTGAGGAGCCCTCTTAGGGCATCGTAAGCGACGAATACGCCGAGTACCATGAATGTGTTCAGAGCTACAAGTATCGCCCAGTCTCCTGGAGCAGAGATGAGTCGTCCGAAGCGATAATCGATGAAGAGGACGAAGAATACAGCAGGTACTGCACACACTTTTGCGATCATCAGTACCGTGTCTGTTCGCCTGCGAATCGCGGTGGGATCCAATGAAGCTGTCAATTCCTCGATCTGTCCACGCGCCAGATCTTGGATGCCGTTCGTTCCTGCTCCGCTGTTCAATCAATCCCCATCCACTTGTGAGTCTGCAAGCTGAGCCGCCAATGTGGCTCGCTCTTCACGACTTCACATGTCGAGTTGAACATACGTCCATTTTCCTCGACGGTCCTCGTTTCATCGTAGCACGGCTGGAGGAAAAGGTGGTCAAACCCTGACACCAACTCGTCGTACATCCCGAGTGGTTGCCCCACGTACACTACTTTCAATTCATCGCCCGTCGTTTGTCTCACGACCGCATTCTTCTCGACCTGCTGCTTTGGCGAGACACAGATCCAGTCGGCCCAGTCTTTCTGCAGTGCTATGGTCCCATTCGTTTCGATACTGAGATGGCAACCCTTTGCTCGTAGTGATTCTGAAAGGGGGCCAAGTGGCTGAAGTGCAGGTTCTCCCCCTGTATAGATGACATGTTTGCAATCAAATCTAGTGACCACACTAACAATCTCTTGCATCGCCATCATCTGGCTTGTGTCGAAATCAGTGTCACACCATGAGCATCTCAGGTTACACCCGCCGAATCTGATGAACACTGAAGGCCTGCCTGTATGGTAACCTTCGCCTTGGATTGAATGGAAGATTTCGACGATTGGATAGGCCGGCTCGGACGCCACACTCTCCCTAGTCATTTCATCCCCCGTTAACGAGTTGTAGCAACTCAGCTCTCGCCTCTGATTTCTCAAAGAAGACACCTCTCATGGCACTCGTTGTCATCACAGCGTTCTGCTTGGCCACACCGCGACAGCGCATACAACCATGTGAAGCTTCGATGATAACTGCACATCCTAGAGGGTGTAGATGCTCTACGAGTGCATCTGCAACTGATTGTGTTATTCTCTCTTGATTCTGCAGCCTGCGCGCATACATGTCCACTAGTCGTGCTAGCTTGCTAACCCCGACGATTTGTCCGACAGGAATGTATGCCACGTGAGCTGAACCTGAGAATGGTTGGAGGTGGTGTTCACAGGTGCTGTGAAATTCAATCTCTTTCAACAGCACGATTCCATCGTATCCTTCGGCATTGAACGTCGAGTCAAGAACATCGGCAGCATTGGAATTGTAACCTGAAAAAATCTCAGACCATGATTGGATGACTCTTTCCGGAGTCCGGGAAAGGCCTTCGCGGAGCGAAGAATCTGAATCGATGGATTCGATGTACCGTAGCAGTACGTCAACGGCTTCTTCGGCTTTCTGTACACTTGGGATTCCGGTCATTTACCTCCCTCCTCGTCCGCATTGATGTGAGTCGATTTCCTTCGCCCATGTCGATCATCAATAGCATCTAGATGGTCGAGTAGTCGCCGACATGCAGTTCTGACGGCATCTGCGATACTGATGAATTTGTGTTCGTCTCCTACGTGGGCTCGCAGGTCGTCGAGTATTTCACGGGGCATGTCAAGACTGATCTTTGGCACATCTTTGGCGAATACCTTAGTATTCATATGGTATTCGCTAATTATGATATCGAGCCGATCAATTCTTCCCTACGAAATGATCTGGCTGCAAACACAAGAGATAGGCCCGCATAGAGTAGAGATGTGGCTACCCAAATCATCACATGAGCTATTCGAGTTGTCCCTGCGAGGGCTTCGCGCATCCCAAGCAGCACGTTGACAACCGGTACACCGTACCAGAACATGGCTAATCCCTCTAACCTCACTGCCTGAGCGATGAGAATAGGTGCAAGCAGCAGAAGTGTGGCAGGCGTCAATGCAGTCCCTGCTTCACGCACCGAAGCTGAACGAACCGCTATAGCAAGTTGGATTGCCACGATCATTACTGTGAACAGCAGTAAGGCGAGGATAAGCAGAAGTACTGTTGTGAGCCCAAGATTCGGTGGAGTTAACTCGGGTGCTCCACGCAATAATACCCATATCCCTGCTGCGAATCCTAATCCTTGCATGATTGCACCTGCGCCTGCAAAGGTTGCAACAGCCAACCATTTGCCCGTCAAGGCTTCGATACGAGTGATAGGTGCACCAAGGAGTGCCTCAAGAGTCCCTCTCTCACGCTCACCTGCAGTCAGGTCGATTGCAGGCTGAATGGCCATCGTTGCAGTCCAGAGTGTCGCAAGTGCTGGGACGAAATATGAGAGCAATTGACCAGTTCTCTCTGCATCATCTGCAGTATCAGTCGCTTCCTTTGCTGTCAAGCGTACTGGGTCGAGTGTGGCATTGACATCGAGGTTTGCAGCACTGATACGTTTCTCGACAAGAACCTCAGACCAATCAGTCAGAGCCTGGACCAACCTGCCTTGTGCTATGGCTGAGGAGTCATCTGTCGAGGTGTAATATATCGTGCATTCATACACTGTTGTGTTCCCTTCTTGAACCGGGAAAATCTGTAAAATTGCTTCAACATCTTCATTCAGCAATCTCTGCTCAAGAAGTCCATGTTCACCGGCTTGCATTGGTTCAACAGTCCACTCAAGTAACCTGCCTCCCATGTGAGTGTCGAATTCCTCAGGAGTCGAATTCGAATTGGAGACCTGGACTTCTACCTGAAGAACCGTCTCTTCCCAAGCGACATGTTGGGCGTACAGTACTGAGGGAACAAGGTACATCAGGAGTGGGAAAGCGAGGATGGGAATCGCCACAATTGCAAGAAGTGAGCGCCAATCTCTGATGAACTCAAGCATCTCCTTGCCCCATATTGTTCGGATGCGTGACCATTTGCTCATCATTCCTCACCTCCTACGCCTGTGACTCGTGACCACCACTGGCTGACTCGCCCCTCCTCTTCAGTGGCTCCAGTAGGCCGGGCTCTCTCATTGGTCCACCTTACGAAGGCCATCTCAAGATCTCCCCCATCTTCTGGTTCTAGCATCTCTTCGGGCCTTCCATTGGCGACGATCCGACCGTTGTGCATGACGATCATACTATCACATATTCGTGCAGCTTCGTCGAGCTGATGTGTGCTATAGATGATGATCCGCCCCTCGTCTGCGATACTTCGAACCATACTTCTCACTTCACGGGCAGAAGTGACATCAAGGCCTCCAGTTGGTTCATCCAGTAGGAGAACCGGGGGCTCATGGATCAGAGCTCGCATGAGTGCTGTCTTCTGCCGCATCCCTCTGCTGAATCCACGGGTAGCGCGGTTCAGGTCACTGAAGATACCCAATTGCTTTGCCATCTCTTCACATCTTTTTCGAGCGATTGCATCCTCCACTCCGTGCAGTCGCGAGTGGTATCGTACGTTTTCCCAGGCCGTTAGACGTTGATACAATCCGGTGCCCTCGGGAAGAATTCCTAGGTGTTTGCGTGGTAGAGATCCAGCCTCTTCTCCTTCCACATGTATGGTCACAGTACCTGTATCTGGCTCTAGGACCGTTGACATCAATCGAAGAAGTGTCGTTTTGCCAGCACCATTTCCACCGACAAGGGCAATGATGCCACTTTCACTAAGTTCGAGGGTGACTCCATTGACTGCAACGATATGTCCGAATGCTTTGGTGACTCCTTCAAGGTGAATGCTGGCGGCAACCCCGCCAACCATGTTCTCACGAACCCTGCTGCTCGATAGCTGCATCTAGCCCGGGGTGGACCTCTTCGATGCGCTGCGCTCGCTCGATCATCGAATTCAGATGTCTGGTGACTTCAGAGGGATCCACTTCGAGTCCCACGAGCGTGGCAAGGACTTCAAGACCTCCTTGGATTGCACCTGCAGCAAGGAATGCATCGATTGTGATGTCACCATTGTGTCGTAGGATGTCCAAACGTTCTGCAAGCCTGTCGTGTTCAGCACGTACGGTACCGGGCTCGAGGTCCTCTTCTTTGAGCAGACGGCGCAACAGACTGTCCATATTCAGTCCTCGCGATGTGGATGCTTTGATGCTTGTGCTTTAGTATGGACCATACAGGCAAGAACGAATAGACTCAATGTGATCGTTACAGATGCAGCGGGGATTCCTTGATCTGGAGCCGCTACACAACCCATCTCTGTGCAGGCCCAAGTTCCACTTGAGCAAGTACACGTATTGCATCCGTCGTCAGAGGGCTTGGAATCGCCAGGCGCACATTCCTCATCCATCCCTGCTTCTGAACCTGCGGGATAGTTGTCTGAGGTTGAGAGGGCGGTCCATTCAATGAACAGCACAAGATGGATGTCGTGGCCATCCCATGCTCCGGGCAGTGAGAGGTCGTGAGTACCTGACAGCCCCCCTCCAAGATCATACCAAGCCCTTGCAACATGAGGGTAGTATGTTTGTCCATTTGAGCCATCATGATAGATGATATCTTCGATGGCAGCAGCCCGCACTCGAACAGAATGAGTTGCGCAATCTCCAGTAACGATGAGCGTAGCACCTTCTATATCACATTCAAGCCCTTCAGCAGGTCTTGCATTGGTTGAGAGATTATAGGTGAGGATTCCGGTTGAGTTGCCAGTCACATCCCACTTGAACCCGAGATCACCCATTGGTGACCAACTTGCTGCAGTGGTCAGTGAGACGTTGTATTCATCAGATAAATCGTCGAGTACCTCTGCTCTGGTTCCCAGATGCATCCATGAACCTCCTACAATAGCAGTTGGAGCGATCATTCGGTACCTCCCTCCACTTGCTGGATCTGCTGCAGTGGCATCTCCATAGCGATTTGACCATCGCTCATCCCCATCTTCAGTGCCGAATGGATCATTGGTAGTATTGTGGACATGGATGCGAACCACGTCTCTTTGTGCCAGAGCCTCATCCATGGAATGCTCTGTTTTCACGCAATTGGTGCACCATACTGCAGTGTACGCCTCTATGATTGGGCGAAGTTCTGAAAGATTCATGCTCACGTCAAAGGATGTGTTGGCCAACATCTCGACGCCTCCAATGATACCTCCCGAATGATTCGTTGCTGGTGAGGCAACCTCTGTGACTTGGGTCCCAGAAGCGGTGCTGGTCAAGGCGAGCAGAGCGATGACAATAAGAATCACCCCTGTGAATCTGCGTCGCTCACTGGGCCACACCATCGACATCATCAGATGCTTCGTCAGACCTCTTTTCAACCAAGCGGTCAGGCGGACGAGGATTCTTGACCGACATGCTGCTCGCTGAGTCAGGAGCGAGCTCATATGGATGAGGTGGAAGAAGGTCTCTTCACCGCAACAGGTTCTATTGAGGATCCTGAATTGGTCGAGGAGGATGTTCCCGGTGAGAGTCCCGTTGTCCTTCCATCCACTTCATTGAACGAGCGGATACGCGCAAAGATTGGGATGGATTTCTCAGTCTTTACGCATGCTGGCACTTGGAAGGCCTTTGGTATTGCAGTTGTTCTGTTCTCAATGATAGGTTATGCTGGCCTAACTGTTTTTGGCCTGTCAACGACGATGTTCGCTACCAGCGAAGAAGCAGACCCTATCCCTGATCTGCTGTTCCCAACACTGAATCGAACCGGTATCGAATCACCCCTCACGAATGAGACAGGGTGGTTCAGACTTAGCGATCATTCTGGAAAAGTCGTCATCATCGATATGATGGCGCACGATTGCTCGAATTGTCATGATGTTCAGAATCATATTGAGGATGAGATGGAGAACTGGTATGCTCTATCATCTGATCGAGAGTTGATCATCATAGCCTATGGCGCTTGGTATCAGGAATCACTTGCATATCTGAACATGAGTGATAACGCGTACACAGTTCCAAAGTATGCTACCGGCCTGGGCAGTACCGAAGCCGCCATCATCAACGGGACAGAACTAACCGATCCAGTACGCTTACTCACGCCAGGAGGCACTGGGACCATACCTGTGGCCCTAGTGATAGACCATCAAGGATACATCGTTGGCCAAGAGACCTCGGGCAGCCCCACTGATGGTTGGGCTACATTCGATGGTGCCGTAGTCACTGCACTCACTGGCTCGGATTCCGAGATTGCAGAATTGCGCACTTTCGGAGTGGCTAAGGTCGATCAGAGCATGGTCGGAGTCATCTTCCTTGGTGCTATGCTCTCGATACTTGTGTATTTTTCACCATGTGCATTTCCTGTGCTTCCTGGTTTTATCTCGTACTATCTCACATTGGGTGCCCGTGAGGATGAACTGATTGCATCAGGGAAACTCAAAGGTGCGATGCCGAATTCTCTGATTATAGGAACTTTGTCGGCATTTGGCATGTGGACCTTCTTCTTCTTCATAGGTATACTTGCAGCCATCATGGGCGATGCATTTGCCTCATCTGGAATCATCCATGATATCGCGCTTGGAATTGCCGCGCTGTTGTTTATTCTTGGATTCTTCATGCTCACTGGTGGAACCGCACACCTCATGGGTTGGGTACAGCGCTTGGTCGACAAGTATTCCACGACCGAGATGGATGATCGTTTCACTCCACGTCGAAACATGTACTTGTATGGCATTGGATACGCAGCGGCGAGCATTGATTGTACTGCGGCAGCGGTGATTCCATTTGTGATATATCTCTCCACAATCAGCACTCGTGCAGTAATGTTCGGGTTAGGCGCCCTCATGATTGGCTTACTTCTCCTGATGATATCGGTAGTTTCCTTGGT
>CAZMJD010000051.1:0-9545 GCA_964566385.1 uncultured Candidatus Poseidoniales archaeon
CCCCCCCCCCCCCCCCCCCCCCCCCCCCCCCCCCCCCCCCCCCCCCCCCCGGAGAGAGAGGGCAGAGGTATGGTTCTCCAGATGCTGCCATTGAAGCTGGAGCGGATATGGTGATCATCGGTTCTGCTATCTACAAGGATGCCCAACCCGCTGAAATGGCAAAGAAATGTGCTGCTGCAACGCTGGATGGATTCGAGCGGCGGGCTCATGGGTGAGATGAAGATTCATGCTTGGATTTGTGATCCTTGGAATTGTTAGCAGTGGGGTGGCATTCATCCTCTTTCGTTTCGTCCAACGGCATCTTCTACTCGGTGAGAGAATTCTGAGCGGGGATGCAAGCTTGTTAGATGAGAAGGGGTTCAATGTAGATCACGTGACTCAAGCACCTCTAGGAACGCAGTTCTTTCCACCTGGAACGAAATTGATACTCAGCGGACAAGCTGCAATCGATCTGCAGAACAACCTCCAACGAGAAATGACAAATGGAGTTCCATCAAGTGCGATCGAGGATGAGACCCAGACCACTCAATGACGTCACCCACACTCCTGGTCCGAACAATGTAGACATTGCATACGGACCATCCTGAGCACTCAGGAATGAGAACATGATCATCAATACAACATAGAAGATGTAGAGAATTCCAAGCACTTTGGGACTGATGCGTCCAATGGCGAATATCATCACAAGAATAGAAGTGATGAGGGTAATCAAAGGAGCTATTGTGTACGTTATCGAAGAGAGAGAAAAAACCGTTGTAGGTGAGCCGCCTTCAGTGACCAGACTCCCAGTGGGTATCAGATATGAAAACCCAGACCCCTCGGCCCGATGGGGAGCTTCAGGGATTGCAGTCGTCCACGTGAGGGAAAGCCCGACGATCATCAGGATCGAAGCAATCATGGCAATCCAAGGTCGCTTTTTCGTGCTCTTCGTTTCAGATGAGGGGGGGTCTGATAATTCGGATTCTTCTGATGAGTCTTCTGAGCGGGACGATGATGCGATGGTCAGTGACGCTGCTTCGAGAGCATCTGGAGTGGTTGAGGATAATCGTTCATCCTTCATCAGCGAGATGACTTCAGTTTCCATGGATTCAAGATTTTCAGGATAAAGTGTATCGAGGTCTGCAAGGCCAGGGGCTTCAGGTATTTCCGAACGGATATCTTTCCATTTCTGCTCCAAGGAAGATTCTGTTACTGGACGCTCTAACCACGCTACAGCGCCTGCTGAAAATGAGGCGTCTTCTGCAGTGCTCCTGAGGCGTCGAGGGGCTACGAACACAATTCGTACACTCTGTGCCTGTTCCCTCATCTCAAGAGCAGCCACATGGCCATCCAAGCGAGGAAGGTCGAGGGCCAAGAAAACTAGTTCTGGATTATGTTTTACGAACTCATCAACGGCGGTATCGCCATCTAGTACCTCGATGATTCGGTATCCTCGCTGCTTTAGAAGATGTTCCAAACGTCGTCGTGAGAGGTCATTATCTTCGACGACCATCGCCAATGGGGCGGACTCATCATCAACACCACTTACTCTGACCACAAATGGGGAGATGAGGTGTGGCTACATCAAGCGATGGTCAGAATCTTGAATCATTCCTCTGAATCATCGATGATCACATCGACCGGGCCACTTGAGGGGTCTTGGAACGTGTTCTTGAGGTCAGCAATCGCTTCTTCTTCCTCTGATTTCTCTTTGAATCGGGATGGGGCTTGAACAAACTGCATCTGAAGTTCAGAAATTGTTCCTCTCAACAAACGTGTCTCTTTGTCATCCAAATTTCCACGCGTTTTTCGTTCTAGCACACGAAGTACTTCGATGGCTTCTTTGGCACTTGGCAGATCGAGCATCCGCTCTTCAGTCGATGGATTGTCAAGCAAACCCATTGATATCAACGCTGAACGTTGAAGCATATGGACGACGCTGAAGAATCTCATTCCATCTTCAGTTGAAAGCAGATCATCTGCATTGAATGACATTGTCCACCCTCAGGAATCATCTGTCTGGTCTGAAGTTTCCTCGCCCCGATCCTTCAGAATCTGAATGATCACTGGGGCGGAACTCACCACAATCACTGCAGCTGCTGCGAGGAGAACGAGAAAAATTGCCAGAATCGGGGTCGAGCCAGAATCGATTTCTCCTGCTGGGGAAGATGTTGATTGTGTGGTCTCTTCTTCTCCACTTGCGGCGGTCGCCTCTAAGGCAGTTAGTTGGGCAGTACTACAGCCACCCGGGCTCACAATTGCCCGTTCGTTCTCCGGCGTGTCCGGACATTGATCATCTGCATCAACAACGCCATCCACGTCTGAATCCATAAGTGATGAGGAGATTGTTGCTGTCTGACAGCGCTCAATAGGCAAATGGCCTTCGACAGTCGCCGTTACGCAGAATGTAGATACCCCCCCATCATAGACCAAGTAAGAGACATTGACGAGAAATCTGTCAAATGATGTTGATTCGATCGTGTAAGTGACCTGCCCGTCAACTCCGCCGGGATCAATCTGGGGTTGAGTGGGGCTCACAGCTACAAACGTGAATGTGAGAATAAGGCCACCATCATCTGAAGTAAACAATGTCGATGATCCTGCACTATTGAACACAAAGGGTGTTGACTCGTGAATAATGTCGACACAGGATGGAGATGCCGCACTATTCTGGATACAGATCCGTTGTGATCCGTAGGGGAATTCTACTGTCACAATGACTTGTTCACCATCTGCAACATATTCTGATGTCCAAGTTGTTCCAGTGATGTTAGACGTGAGAGTCAGGGCCCCTGAATGGTTGTGAGGAGTGATGAGAACATCCACTGGACCAGATGACCAAGTCATTGAATCAAGGGAGATTCCACCTCTCTGGAAGACAATATCGAATGATGATGGTTCAGGTGTTAATTCAATGATGAGAAGTTGTTCACCTGTGTGTTCGATGGTAGACGTGCTCACTTGTGCGTCAACGTGCAGGGACAATGAGTGAGTATCTGTAACCATTACTCCAAGACCGATGTCATCGTTATTGGTATCACCAATACGGAGGATTGAGGACCACCGACCATCTAATTCCAATGTCAGTACGATTGTATCGCGTCCTTTCGAATGGGTGATAGTGATCTGATTCAAGGTCGTCGTCTTGGGTAGACCATCTTGACCTTGTTCACCGATGTTGAGTTGGAAGAATGAGCGGCCATTATTGGAAACAGCAACATCCACCATTTCGAATGAAAGGTATCCAATAACATGGTTCGACCACAGACATTGGCCATTCTCATCGAGAAGAACTGTGAACCATGTAAGTGACTCATCGCCGCTCTGTGGTGGGGAAGAACGCTCGTCTGTGCAGCCAATATCTTCTGCATTACCATTCCCGACGGCGAGTAGACCGAGTGGGTGGGTGACAAGGTGAGAGGCATTCGTCATGGTCCAAGGGGCCACATCAATGGAACCGTTGTCTGAATTAACAATGAAAGATACAACGCCTTCCTCTGCCGGAAGGATGTGTTGATCGAATGTTGCATTTCTAGTGGGGGAGGTGCTGCCGGAGAACGAAGAAGTGTGATGGATCAAAAGAGCCATTCCAGCATCAGTTGAAGTTGCTGATAAGAGGGTTTCATCAAGATCTGAACCCCAAGTTTCAGACCAAGAAAGTGATCCATCGGGTGTGATGTGGAACGCCATAATCTCACTAGCGGAAGTAATGCCGCCTGCGTTCTGTCCGGAAGGGGAGAAGAAATAGGAATTCGATAGTGAGCGCTCATGACTGAATTGACCAATACCAACAACACCTCCAGTATCTGTGGGAATTAATTTCAGAAGTTCTGGATTCGTTCCTTGATCTTCAATGACGTGAGACCAAACAAGCCCTGAGGTGTAATCTATGGAGGCGAGATAGAGAGCTGGGCCTTCAGCAGTTAGAGTCGTTTGGTCAATCGAAATAGATGAGTCGAAGGCCCCATGGATGAACACGGAGGAATTAGACGAGGGGGCGACCACATCTGGATGGAAGGGGAGTTGAATCGGGTTCGACCATGAATCATTCACATTCTCTAGAATCACGCCTATTCCATTCGCATTCAAGATCATCTCGCCTCCAGCATTGTATGAACCTGTGAGAGAACCGTGTATCATATGTCGGCCATGTTCAGAAACA
This sequence comes from uncultured Candidatus Poseidoniales archaeon, assembly GCA_964566385.1. Lineage (GTDB taxonomy): Archaea > Thermoplasmatota > Poseidoniia > Poseidoniales > CAYMED01 > CAYMED01. The sequence continues at coordinate 4,142 of CAZMJD010000051.1, forward strand.
ATCGATGGGTTGTCAATCCAGGACAGATCATCGGATTCAGTAACCAAGAGTGTAGAGACGTATGGGTGGCTCTCATCAGGTGCGGGAGCGATGCCAAAGACAGTCACGCATGACATTGGAAGGAGGAGGAAGAACGCGAGGAGGAGGGGAAGCCTACGCCTCATGCCATCACCTCGGGTCACCACCCCATCAAGATTCGGGCAGTCATCCATGGTTACAATAGGCGATATGTGATGCGCTGAGTACCTTTACCCTTTGATTTAGGAATTCCAATCCATTCAATGGTTCCAATTTCATCGAGGGAACGGATATGCGTTCCCGCGCACGGACAAATGTCAATATCATCGCCGATTGATATGACTCGTAATTCGCTGACCGATTTTGGTATCAGATCCATGTTTGTACGATCCGAGGGCATCAAGGAATTGACTTGGGAACGCGTCATCTGACTCGCTGTCACCGGATGGCCTTCATCGATCATCGTTTGGCTTGCCACCAATAATTCCTCAAGGGTATCTTCATCGAATTTTACTGGATTGAGGTCAATTCTACTCTTGTCAGTGCCGATTTGATTTCCAACGGTGCGAGCTCCGTTCGTTATTTCATACGCCAGTCCTGAAATCAAGTGCTGGGCGGTGTGCATCCTCATGTGGCTATATCGGCGATCCCAGTCAATTATCCCTTGAATGTGATCTCCTATCTCGAATCCATGATCTTCGGGTACATGGTGCTCAACATCATTTCGTCCACGTACATCTGACACTTCGACCGGGCCATTGTCGCCCTCCAACGTTCCTAGATCTGGCGGCTGGCCGCCACCGAGGGGATAGAAAATTGTCTGATCGAGGACAACTGTTGTCTGAGTGACAGAGGTTACAGTAGCAGTGAAGGTTTTCTCATAACAAGCATCGGTACTCTCCATCCAACGTCGTTCGGTCACAATGACTCGGCAAGAAGCACTCTCATGAAATTCCTCCGATGATGTTGAGGGCCGACGGGTCCATGAAGGGGAATTGACTCCGGCGGCTATGGTGCGAGCTTCATCGAGCGATGAGAGGGCTGGTACAGCGGCTGCAGAAGGTGCATTTGTTGTTGTGATTCTCATCATCATCTCATTGACAATCACATTTCAGAATACAGAGGTTGTCAGACGCGGTGTCAACATTGGGGACACAGCGCCAGAGTTGGTTGCCCAAGCACATACAATGGGAGAAGATGGATGGGCCGCGTTCAATCTCGCAGATGAAATTGACCCGCAATGGACGGATGGGGATTCTGGAAAGCACATCCTCATTGATTTCATTGATACAGATTGCCCATACTGTTGGGCAAGAGCTGAACAAATGACCGATATTCATGAGAAATATGGAACTCAAATCAAGATGTTCTCTGTGGTCGTGGAGTTCAGTGATCTTACGGGACATGAAGGATCGCGTGATGAAATCATTGCATATCAAGAAAAGATTGCTGGACAAGCAATGTGCAACGCTGGCCAGGTTGATTGTGCAGAACGGGATGGGGACCCACACCCATGGCCATTCATCGATGACCTTGATTTGTCAGAACGAAGTAAATGGGATGTGCAAGGGACGCCGTCTGCCTTTATCCTCAAACCAAATGGAGAAATTGCTTGGACCTCTGAAAAGAATGCTGGGTTGGATGAGGAACAGGCGATTTTAGGAATTCTAGGGGGAGATTGAATTGGCAGATCTGATAGGTGACGGGCTTGGAAGCCCCGATATATGGCTCATCCCAAGCCTCATTCTGGCAGCACTTGGACTTCTTATCACATTCAACTCGAATGTTCGCTCACTCATCGGTAACAAAATCAAGGCGGTGGGAGAAAAAAGTGAGCTTACAGGGATCCTGCTCGTGGGACTGGCTGCTTTCATCTCAAGCAGCAGGGCATTCTATTTCAGAAGGAAGATGGAAAGCGATCTGATTGGAACATATGGTTGTGAGCGAACACCATTCTATGATTGTAGGGACCTGATCTTCGCCTCATCATTACCAATCGCGATGATTTGGATGGTTACTGCTGCTGTTGTCATCTGGTACATCATCACAATTTTCAGAGATTCTCAAGACAATCTTGCGCTCAGCGCACAGAATTTACTTCCCATCTCACTATTCATCATCGTTGGATTGAGTATGCTCCTTCTCGTGATTAATTATGTCTCAAATGGTATCGTCCTTGCACCATATACCCTTGCAAACATCACATTGCTTGCTCTTTCAGGATGGATGATTCGATCACATCTGGCAGATGAAGCTACTTCCGCCTGATTATTCGTTTTCTTCAACTATAGATGGCTGAAGTGGAATGACTGGCCGGGATGGTCGCCAGAATAGACCTGAAGCGAATGATACGAATAAACCGCCAAGCAAGATGTTGACTGGCTGACTCAAAGCATAATCTGGCGAATTATAGAGAGCTATGCTCATTGCAGCTCCACCGAAGAAGAGGAACGAAATCACTTCCTCCAAGATACCCCCCCCCCCCCCCCCCCCCCCCCCCCCCCCCCCCCCCCCCCCCCCCCCCCCCTGGGCCTTCTCAGCATCAGGTATCAGAACTGGAATTTGGAGTGCATCAACTGAATCCATACCACCGGGTGGGAAGATGCGGTGGATACCATCCCGTCTCAGCGTGACTGCGGTCCGGGGTATCGATGATCCTGCAGGAATTGGTGCTTGCTTACCACAACGTGCTTCTGTCCATGGTCGTCCATCTCTGGGAGAGCCCCATCGTGATGTATGGAATTCATCACTCGTCCATGCAAATGGAAGGGGTTTGATTGATGTCTGCGAGATGATCCTAACCCACTCGCTCTCCGTAGGAAGACGTAACAACCCACCATCTGGAGGAGGGGTCTGAGATAGGGTCTCTTCAGCAGCTTCCAATGACTGTCCTGAAAGAATCGGAATCTCTGACGCAGCAACCCAGAACCCATCGACGTTCACTTCATGTCGTGGTCCGTTTGCTGCAAACTGATACGCCCCTTTCGATGAGCCGACCTCGACAACCTCTGCTGGTATCCACGTCCAAGGAACGCCGAATGGGCCTTTTGCGAGGTCATCCACAGTTCGATGAAGAGGTAGAGGCTGAAAATTAATCCGCGTCATGAAATTCGAATTCAGTCCTTATCAGCATGGAACTTCTTTGCTTGCTTGGCCCACTCATCGCGCTTGACGCGACCAGGGAAGAACTCTATTGCAACGTTGACTTGTTCTTCGATTTCAGGCGTCATGTTTCCAACTTGTTCGAATGTGTATATTCCCAAAGCGTACAATTTCTCAGCAATAAATGGCCCAATACCCTTGATCTTCTGTAAATCATCCCGATCTGAGGAGCTCGCTACACCAAGAATATCGAAGTCAATTCCTTCAGCCTTCTTGGAAATTCGCTCCAGTTCCTCAGCCTGCTTCAGCGCCTTCTGATCCAGTTCGACGTCTTCACCAAGCAAAATCTTGGCCTGAGCAACCCATTGGTCGCGCTTGACGCGACCGGGGAAGAATTCGATGGCGGTATTCACTTCGTCTTCCAATTTCGGGGTCATGTTAGCGATTTGGCGGTAGGTTGTGATGCCTAGGGCGTTCAATTTCTCCTCGATGAACGGTCCAATGCCCTTGATGACCTGCAAGTCATCCTGAGCAACGAGGGTCGAAGCAGCCGCAAAGACACGAGTAACACCACTGACACCTGTCAGGGCACTGCCTTTCTTGCCAGTCCATGAAATCCGTGTGCTACCCTTAGCATCGCTGATTGACGCCGATCCTTGGTCTTCGAAGGTATCGACATCGGCCACTTCAAGTGTGGTAGCACCCTTCTTGACTTCCTCCTTGAGTTCGGTCGACGAGGCTGTTCCGATGACTTTGAAATCAATCGTCTTGGCGCGGTCTTTGACGCGCTCAAGTTCCTCTTGCTTCTGGACTTCCTTGGCAGTAGCAGCAGGCTTCTTCTTAGCTGCAGCAGCCTTTGCTTTCTCTTCTGCTTCCTTAGCAGCCTTCTCTTCAGCTGCCTTGGCCTCCTTAGCAGCTTGAGATGTTGATTCACCTGAATCTGCAGTCACACCTACTGACCATTGGAAGTAGACTGAAGACAGTCCGATCTTGATCAATCCATCATACGCTTCTTCCTTTGGAGACATTGGGCTGTCTGTGAATTCTAAGTTGAATGTCAGCTTTCCTTTCCCGTCACTAACCAGTGTGTCAAGGGTTTCTTTACCAATCTGACATGCACTGAATCGGGTACCATTTCTCCTAGTATTAATCTCATCAAATGGCATCTCGGTCAATGGTGAGATGCCAGTGATTGTGACTACCTGCTTGGATTTGACTGAGCCCCCTGCATGAATGGATGCTTCTGGAGTAAGAACGAATGGATCAACCTCAGAACCTACACCTGAAACGAATTTGGGCTCTGCAGTGGTGTTGACAGGTTGTGCATCACCTGCAATGATGATTTGACGGTTATTCTCACGCATCAACAAAAGCAGGACAAGAAGGAGAAGAAGGAGAAGGAGTAAACAGCACGCAAAGAAGCTGACCCATGAACCGAACAAGAAGAAGATTTGGTCTGAGTCTTCTTCGGTTGAACTGAGAGACTGACTTGGTGGAGAAAGGCCTACGCAGATGTCTTTGACATCACTTGGTCCATCACAGATGCCATCGCCATCTGAATCGGGATTGGTGCTATTCGTTCCGATTTCATCAACATCCAATATACCATCATTGTCATCATCATCATCCACGGTTAGATTCGTCGAAGATGTGCCATTGATGAAGTCGGGGAGCCCATCGCCATCTGAGTCAAGGTAAGCCGCTCGTTCAAGTGGGAATGCATCACTTGAATCAAGGAAACCATCACCATCTGAATCAGCGAGTAGGGGGTTTGTTCCATTTGATAATTCATCTGTGTCTAATAGAGAATCTCCATCGTCATCAACATCTAGATTATTTCCAGTTCCATCACCATCTGTATCGAGCCATTCTGTTGAGTCAAGAGCAAAATCATCGACCCCATCACTGAATCCATCGCCATCTGTATCGGCAAGAGTGCTGTTGGTCCCATCAACGCTCTCTTGAATATCACTAATTCCATCGTCATCATCATCAAGATCTTCAACAAGAGGTGGGGTCGAAGTCGAGTCGATGCCTGTTACCAAGAAATCAGGAGCACCATCGCCATCTGTATCGATGCTTGCAGATGGATCATTGGGGAACATGTCATATGGGTCCAACGTACCATCAAAGTCCGAATCTGATTCGAGGGGGTTGAGTCCCTTTGCAATCTCCTCTGCGTCACTCAAGCCATCGCCATCATCGTCGAGGTCCTCTGTCAAGCCTGTGGATGAAGTACCAGTAATGACATCGGGTAATCCGTCACCATCTGTATCGAGGCTTG
>CAZMJD010000052.1:0-9538 GCA_964566385.1 uncultured Candidatus Poseidoniales archaeon
GTGTTCAGTACTACGTCCCAAGGCGCATCGGTGATGTGGTCCTTGACGTAGTCAGTGCCCAAGGGGTCGAGGACCTCCATCCAAGCCTCGGGGATTCTCTCCTCGTAGAATCTCTTCTCCTCGACTTCAGCCGCTTCACGGATTCGGGCCTTCAATTCTGAGTTTGAGACTGCAACGAAGGTCCAAGGCTGAAGATGGGCCCCCGATGGGGCTGTGCTCGCGGTCTTAATCGCCAACTCGATCAGGTTACGGGGTACTTCTCGGTTCGAGAAATGACGGGTAGTGCGACGACGAGCCATCAATCCATGAAATGCCTCAGCGCGCGCAAGCATCTCATCGGAGGGAAATTCCTCGAAGACGAGCGAGATGAAACCCTCCTCATGATCACCTTCCCCCATGATTGGGCTCATTCTCAAGATACCATCAATGCTATCATGGCCCAAGAAGTTCATTTCATAGGACTTTGATGAACTGGAACTGTAAATACAATGTTTTGAAACAGAGGAGGACGACGAAGATTCATGGGCGGCGCATTGAAGGCGCATGTTCTCAGTCTGCTTCTACTCGTTTCATCGGTACCGGGGTGTTTGGGGCCCGGTGAAGAATCTGTGGAAAATGAGACCCAGCATTGGCTCCCCGCCGTGGAGGATCGTTTCGATAAGATATATCGCAACGACGGCAACTTTTCCAGAGTCTCAATCAACGGAAGTTACGAAACCGGGGAGGTGCGTTCAGTCTTCGTCCCAGTACCCGAGATAGATACATCTGACGGAGGTGCAGGGGCCACAGGCGGTGCTGAAGTCCATCTCGGGCTTTGGTTACCCATCATCGAAGGTTGCGATTGGTCTGGAAGTGACGTGCCTGAAAGCTGTCAGGTACCCGTGATCGCTGAAATCGGGCCGAATTACAATGACGGTGATGTCGATGCCTTGACGCCTGCAGATCGGCTCGGCCGATTTCTGATTGAGAATTTCGTCCCGCATGGATTCGGTGTTGCACAAGTCTCGGTCTTTGGAACAGGGGAATCGAATCATTGCATGGATCTGATGGGCCACGATGAACAAGCAGGAATCAAAGCGGCAGTTGATTGGCTTGGAACTCAGCCGTGGTCAAATGGACGTGTTGGCGCTATCGGCAAATCCTATGATGGCAGCACGCCATGGAATGCTGCAGCTTCTGGAACTGATTTCTTGGCGACAATCGTACCCATGTCTGGATTGATCGGAGTCCATGACCTGATGTGGAGAAATGGGAGTATGGAGGCACGAGGTGCCATCATGCACAACGGAGTGTACGGTTCCTTCGGATTAGACGGAGATGATGGCGATATAGAGAACGCTTGTGAGGGGTATGTCGAAGGGTATTATGCAGGGCCTGCCGCCTACATGACCGGAGATAATCTCGGCTGGACAGGGTCAGCCTACTGGGAGGAGCGACATTTTCTCACGCGGGCTCTTGAGGTGTACAAAGGGTCGATCTACATCATCCATGGACTCCAGGATTGGAACGTCGACCCACATATGGCCTTCCCAGTTCACCAGATGGCCGTGGATGCGGGATTCGATGTGAAGGGGCTGTATGGTCAATGGGCCCACGACTACCCGGACCGTGAGAGTGGACATTCATCCTTATCCAGCGGAAGAGGGGCTGAGGCCTATCCATACACTCTACGCTGGGATTGGGCAGATGATCTGTTAGAATGGTTCGATTTCTATCTACGAGACATCGGGCCACAACCACGACTCATCGCCGAGGTACAGGACAATATCGGCGGTTGGCGGGTCGAGTCCACATATCCCCCAGAGGACACCGAATGGGTGATGATCGGACTGGATCAATGTGTGGTGCTATCAGGAGGCAGTACAATCACATCAACGAGTCAGACCATACTCGAATGCCCCGCTTTCGAAGAAGATACGCGCATCATTGGAACGCCAACGTTCCACGTTGAAGCTCAGATTGCTCTGTTGTCCACGTCCGGCCACCTATTCGTCGAGATGGTTCAGGCCTCAGATGGAATGCATCTTGGACATGCTGTGATGGACCTGAGATTCCATGCAGGCGGTAAAGAAGGACAGGTTCTCGCACCAGGAAGCACAGTCATCGCCAAGATGGAGTTCTTCGGCATGGATGTCGTCGTGCCTCAAGGTGATGCTATCCAGCTCATCATCAGCCAGACCGGTGAGGATTACATCCCTAGTCCTGTCTCCACACAGGCGGTCACAATCTCTATCGATGCGAATAGCGTTCTCGGTCTCTCTACTGTTGAGCGAAGTTGCTCGAACCTATTTCTCCCCCCAATGCATGAGAAGTATGCCACCTGCATTGTATGATGAATCAGCATTCAATTGAGAATCATCATCGTCGAATGCCTCTTGAGTGGGACACGGGCTCCCGTGCCGTGGACGACTCAAAATGGCTGGAGATGCCGTTAGCCCCACCAGGGCCGGGAGAGTTATCTGCAGTACGGCCGGGAAGACCAGGGGACGGCCCTTACCCGAATTCACCACTCGGTGAACGTATCGAGGGCATCGCCACAGGAAGAGATGTGGAATGGCAACCTCTCGTTGATTATCGCCGGCACGACGTTTCGGAAACAACTGTCCACGGAGCGGTCGCTTGGGCACATGGCGACCAGATCTTCCACTCCTTCGGAGGTGATGTGCTGTGTTATGGTCGAAGCATGATGAAACCGTTCATGATTAAGACAATCACAGATGAACTTGCACAATGCACCATCGAGCAACAAGCTATTGCAGTCTCAAGTCACAATGGGGACACCGAGCACGTCGCTGCAGCGATGAGTCTGCTCAGTGAGAACGAGCAGCCACTCATGCGCACTCCTCTCGACGTTCCACTCATCCAATTCGGGCGACAGGTCCGCCGAAAACGGCGCTGGTATCACACCTGCTCCGGAGAGCATGCCGCCCTCCTCGCAGGTTCAAGAGCAAAGGGTTGGTCCCGAGTTGGTTACACATTACCCACACATCCTATCTTCAAGGCCTACATCGGACAACTCCGCCGAGTGCTCGGTGCAGGATGGAAACCACTTCGCATTGCTAGGGATGGATGTGGCCTTCCAACGGTATCGAACACCGTGAATGAACTTGCACGTCTGTTCGCTTCTCTGGTGCGTCACAAAGATGAGGATTGGATCTGGCAGAGTATGATCGCTCGTCCCGATTTGATCGGTGGCTTCGATCGGCTCGATTCAACGATCATCAAATCGGGCGGAGGACGCGTCATCGCCAAGGAGGGTGCAGATGGACTGTTAGGCATCTCCATCGAGCATCCCAACCACCCAGATGGGCTCGGTATTGTCATCAAGATTGCACATGGCTGGAATCCTCATGCCACGTGGTTCGTCGCACGAGCATGTCTGGGTGTATTAGGGATAGAGATGAGAAATCCTGATCCGCGTTCACGACAGAAAGCTTTCATCGTTCCAGGTGTCGTGCCAGAGGTGTACCATGCTGCCCTCGAAGAACTTCCGACTTGGGACGAATGGGACCCTGACACTGATCGCTGGATGTGGGATGCTCAACGCGTACTGGAGGAGGATCAAACATGATTCATGAAGTACAGAATCTGATCGGAGGGAAGCACATCCCTGCAAGGAGCGGCGCAGTGCTGGACAACATCAATCCTGCAACGGGAAGCTGCATCGGTACTGTACCTCGCTCAAACGCAGGCGATGTTGATGCAGCGGTACACGCTGCATTGGAAGCACAGCCTGCATGGGGGTCGATGCCTATCGATGAACGAGCACAGTGGCTTGACAGAATCGCTGATGGCTTGGAAGAGAGTATCGAAGAGATTGCAGTGCTTGAATCCCAAGATACGGGAAAACCGATTCACAATGCACGCACCATTGATGCAGCTCGCTCCGTCGCCAACTTCCGCCATTTTGCTCATGCAATTCGAGGATTACATGATGATGCGTACAGGATGACGAACGCACTCAACTACACACAGCGTGTACCCATAGGAGTATGTGGCCTGATATCGCCATGGAATCTTCCGCTCTATCTCCTCTCTTGGAAGGTGGCTCCCGCTCTCGCCATGGGTAATGCTGTAATCTGTAAACCCTCGGAGCTCACCCCTCTGACAGCACACCTTCTCGGGAAGATAAGTGTCGATCGAGGCCTGCCTCCTGGTGTGCTCAACATCGTCCATGGCCTTGGTGATGAGGTTGGACAGGCGATCACCGAGCACATGAAGATCGGAGCGATCTCATTCACCGGGGGGACTACCACCGGACGCCGAGTTGCTCTGGCCACAGCACCTCGCTTCGCCAAAACGTCTCTCGAACTTGGTGGTAAGAACGCTACAATCGTCTTCGCCAGTGCGTGCACTGAGGAACATATCGAACGTACTCTCGATGGCATCGTGCAGGCTGGATTTGCCAATCAGGGCCAAGTCTGTTTGTGCGGATCACGACTACTCATCGAATCTTCCGTTTGGGACGTCGTGACCGAAGGCCTCGTACGGCGAATACAAGCGATTGACATTGACGACCCATCAAATGAGAGAACAAGGTTCGGAGCCCTGATATCTCAGGCCCATCGCGACAAAGTAGAGAGTTACATCACACAAGCGGTGAGGGATGGAGGGAACGTTCTGGCAGGGGGTGGACGACCAGTGGTGCAAGAGGCTCTGAGAGACGGAGCATGGCTCGAGCCAACACTGATCACCGGTCTGCCAAAGGACCATGCTTGTCATCTTGAGGAAATCTTCGGCCCCGTCGTTGTCGCAGAGCCATTCACCGACGAAGCCGAAGCTATCAGCAGTGCAAATTTCACAGAATATGGACTAGCAGCGAGTGTCTGGACGAGGGACCTGACTCAGGCCCGTCGGGTCTCAGAGAGCCTTGAAACAGGAATGGTATGGGTCAACACGTGGCTACATCGTGATCTACGCGTGCCCTTCGGAGGAGTCAAACAGAGTGGAATCGGACGAGAAGGAGGGAGATGGGCACTAGAATTCTTCTCCGAGATACGCAATATCTGCCTACATGACGATTGATTCATGACCTGAACCCCGTCCACGGCCATGGCAGAAGATGACGTAGGCAGTGAGGTCGGCGAGATCATCGAGGTCCGGCGAGAAGGTGTCCATGAGCCAGCTGCCGAAGTCGTACAGACCACGTGCCCAGTATGTGGTGAGGATTTCATAGGTACCAAGCGAGAGGCTGGTGGTTTTCTCTCAGGTCACGAAGTGTACCATCGTCATGAGATGGCAATGGCTGTCGTCGTCGATGAGATGGGTGGCGCCTGAAAAACGAGGACACTCATATTGATGCGATAATCGAGCCGACGATAACACCAGTGCAGCCACCCAAACCATGCCAGAGTCCAATGCGGAAGGGGGGTAGCGGTCTATTCGACCACGAAATGGAGATCACAGACCACATTGTCAACGCTACGGACACACCACAGATTCGCCCGAGGAGGATCATTCCGAGTACCACCGACACGACCAGTGAAACACCGATGACGTGATCAAGGACTCTTGACATAGGATGTATGAGAAGACCCAGTGAACTGAGCAGACCTATGACGAGCAAACATCCTATTACAAGCCCATCAAAGTCACCTAACCCTAGATCAAATCGATCAGCGAACCTATCTCGATGGGCGATCAATCCACTGAAGATTCCCAAAACAGGCGGTACACAGCCATGAAGAAGTGTGAGGCGCCGGTCTGTGCCCAAGGGAAGGACATTTCCTGCGCCTCCGCCCTCACCATGTGCCTGTGTTCCTTCCATGTTGATACATCACCAGATGCAAGAGGGCACAAGAGCATGTGGCAACGAAAGCATTGAGTCATGGCACCTCAGCAGGTTTCTCATGGAAGGGGGCAGCATCGTCGCAGGTGCCCTAGCACCACATCCACCTCATCTCGTCTATGCCGAGAACCCACCTCAGAATGAGCCGACCTCCGAAGGAGGATGGGAGATGCTACGATGGGGTTATGAACGAATGCGTGGCGATCTCTCACGCTTAGAGTACGACGTCATCATCGTTCTTTCTGCACATTGGCAGACATATGTTGGCAATCATATCCTCAATGTACCTCACTTTGAGTCCCTTTCAGTTGACCCTGTCTTCCCACACCTTTTCCGCTATCATTACTCGATTGACGTCGACTGTGAACTTGCTCAAGCCATCCACGCAGAAGCGCAAGAGGCAGGATTGGTGACGCAACTCATGAACAACCCGGACTATCGTGTCGACTATGGAACAATTGTCTCCTGCCATATGACCGATTCCGAATGGACCAGACCAATCGTCTCAATCTCCTCATTCAGATCCAATGCCTACTATTCAACCGATGTCATGCAGGAACAGATGCTTGCTCTTGGCAAAGCGACGCGGGCTGCCATTGAATCCACAGGGCGCCGTGCGCTTCTTCTAGCATCAAACAGCCTTTCCCACCGTCACTTCGTGACCGAACACGACATCCCAGAGGATATGAGCAAGGAACACATCATGTCACATCCGCAACATCTCTGGGATGTCAGAATGATCGAGATGATTCGGCGAGGAGAACTTCAGCGCGTGCTTGATGAAATGCCCGAATTCGCGGAACAATCAGTATCTGAGGTCGATAGTGGTGGCCTTTCTTGGCTCATTGGTGCACTCGGCGTCGATGCTGGACCGGGGGAGCTCTATGGTTACGGAACTGTAATCGGAACTGGAAATGCAGTGATAGGTTGGCTGATCGGTGATTCCTCCGACACGGAGGGCACTGAATGAATGGAGAGGTCATCGGGGCGATGATTGTACCCCCGCACCCGCACCTCCTTCTCGCTGCAGATCAGCGACCAGGATGGCAACGGCTGGCAGATGCATATGCTGAAGCAGGAAAGATGGTTGAGGAACTACAACCAGATGTACTCATCATTTACTCAACACTGTGGCCATCGGTCATTGGGCATCAAATACAGGCTCATCCCAACCCAGAATGGGTGCGTGTGGACGAAGATTTTCATCACCTCGGGTCAATCCCATACAAGATGAGGATCGACTCAGACCTTGCACATAGTATCGTTGATGCTGCACAGAATCGAGGGTTGGAAGCGCGTGCCACAGATTACCATGGGTTCCCAATTGATGTGGGTTCTGTCGTAGCATCGAAGTTCTTGTCACCAGATGAATCCATACCTATCGTTATTGTTTCATCGAACATGTATGCAGATAGGGCTGAAACCGTCGTGCTGGCGAAGTCATGTCGCGATGCCATCATCTCCTCCGGACGCAGAGCGATTGGTATCGTGGTGATGTCACTGTCAAATCGATTCTTCACGGACCCTGAAACTCCAGAACCTGACCGAATTCATTCTCAGAAAGATGATGAATGGAATAGGAAGATCCTCGAATTCTTAGAAGATGGTCGGCTCGAAGATGTCGCTCAATTGTCCCGAACGGTACAAGAACAGATGAGAGTGTCAAAGGTCCTGAACTTCAAGCCCGCCTGGTGGCTGTCAAACCTATGTGGGGCTCACAATCACTATGATGGCAACGTTCTCGGTTACGAGGCGATTCACGGGTCAGGGGCTGCCATCGTCACTCTGTGGCCATCCGAAGGCAGTGCTGGGCACAAGGAATTCGATGAAGATGAGGTAGAGGTATGGAGTGGTGACCGGGCTGTTCTCAAAAATAACGAAGAGGTATCCGAAGAGAGTGGAATGAACGAGCACACTTCGCCAGCTACCATCGATGTCGATTCAAGCAGCGCGCCAGCTCCAGTCGGGGCCTATCCACACGCTCGCATGGTCGGCGATCTTCTCATGCTCTCAGGAGTCGGACCACGACAAGCAGAGACGGATGAAATTCCAGGTGGCCCACGATGGAATGAGGATGGTGAACCATCTGACTACGATATCGTCGCACAGACCAATGCCTGTATCGATAACGTTGAAGCAATCCTCAAGGCTTCTGGCTCCAGTATCGACGATGTGGTTGATATCACTGTATTTCTCGTCGACATGGAGAGGGATTTCGCCGGGTTCAATCAGGTATATGCCAAACGTTTGGGACACATCCGACCAACGCGCACCACTCTTGAGGTAGGTGCTCTACCAACCCCCATCTCAGTGGAGCTCAAAGTCATGGCTCACATATCTTGAACCATCGCAATCACAGTGAGATGTAGGTCTGACAGTTTGGCTCACCCACCCGACGCAAGAGTGTCCAGCCCTCTGGAACAGCATCTGACGTCACCTTGTCGAAATTGTCGATGTTTGGAGTTTCCACACCTTCCCAGATCAGGATTACATCGACGGCATGGATGTCGCCAGCACGATATGGAACAAGGCAGGTTTCGATTTCATCCTTCCATGGAGTTGTGTCATCACGCCAATGACCCATGATCTCCCTATCACCCAAGGGGTCGACACCAAGGCGCATCTGATAGAGACGGTGAGTACCTTGTCGAGGATAGGTGACAAGAAGGAACTCTTCACCATCCTCAAGTTCGTCACCTAAAGCATGAGACGCCTGAGACACATCATGAAACTGGGCATAGGCCCACAGCGGCAGCATAGCACAAATCAGGTAGACAATTAGCATGGACCGTCCAGCGATAAGTGCCCAAGGTGGTTGGCACCGCAGGCCTGCTTCCGTGAATTGACTACCATCCGATTTGAGTGGGCGAACACCATGTCGGCGGAATTCTAGGATCAGCCACCATATCGGAACAAGCAGGATCATCTGATAGCGCCCATTCACGCCTGCACCGACCGGACGCTCATTCTTACCATCTGGAATCTGGAGCAAGGGTTGATCAAGAAATGCAGTCTCATACACCCAGAGTTCCGCGTTCTTCAGGAAGATGATCCAGAATGGTACGATGATTGCCAACATGAGATAAGTGACCTGTATTGGAATATGATCCACTTTGAAGCGGCGATACAGTTCGGGTAGCATCGGGAGTATGAGCCATGCAATCACACCCCAGAAGCCCACGAATGCCACGACAGATAGAATGATCGCACCTAGGCCACGCCATGGGTCGTCAGTGAAGCGAGAAATCTGAATCAGAGTGTCGAATAATCCGAGGACGACCAATGCCATAATCGTGCAGATGCTAGAGTATAGAAGGAGAAGCCGTGGATTCTCCAATCCTTTCAGACGGCGCACTCCAGGATTATAGAAAATGAAGAATATGAGAGCAACTGCACCAACACCACACACGACAAAAAGGTCAACTCCTTTGACCCAAGCTCCAATCAGGCCAACTACAGCGCAGATCATGACCGCCCAAGGACGGCGGCCACCCATACGTTGCTCCTCTGCTTTCAGCAATCCCCACAGACCTATGACAACACAAGTTGCGACGACCTCTTCTTGATATCCCATCAGGCCAACCATCATGAGAATAGGATGGCAAGCAGATACTGCAGTGACCTTGAGGGCGGCGCTATCACCAAAACGATCTCTAGTCAAGGACCAGACGACCAACAGAAATACAGCCGAATGGAACAGGCCCATGAACCTCAAACTTATGTTTGATGCACCGAAAATCGACATCCATA